>NZ_WJYH01000021.1:0-71764 GCF_009668065.1 Acinetobacter sp. RIT698 | reverse complement strand
TTAACGAGAGCGGGGTGTTTTTTTATGCGCGGTGTTTATTATGGGCATAATGAAATAGAAATCTGCGCAAGAAAATAAAGAAGCTCTATTCTTCAAAATAGAGCTTAATTTGATAGGTAAAAAAGTTATTTAAGTTGTCTTCGGGCATGTTTTAACGCAGTTCTTAAGCCTTCTTCTAAAGTTGGATGATAAAAAGGTTTTGCTAATATCTCATCAATTGTCAGCTGTTCTGCAATGATCCAAGAGAGTAAGTGGGTCATATGCTCAGCAGATTCAATAAAAAGTTCAGCCCCTAAGAGTTTTCTGCTTTGTTGATCTACATAAACTTCAACAGCACCTTTATTTTTACCTAAAACCAATGCGCGACCTTGTTTTTCATAAGAAGCAAAACCTGTAACAAATGTTATGTCTGATTTTGACAGCGTGGCAAAGTTTTGCCCAGCAATCCCCATTTCAGGACTACAGAACACGATACCTAAAGGGGATAGGTTATTTAAATGCTGAATATTTGGAAAATTTAAACAACTTGAAATGACATTTCTTCCTTCATTTGCAGCCTCATGTTGTAAAGGCGTTTGGGTAAAAGCATCGCCAATAATAAATATTGGGAAATCAGCCAATTGTTTAGTGGTGTGATGAACCGGTAATTGTTTTAAATCTGAGAATGCTTGATCAATGTTTTCGAGGGACAAAGTTGATAAGTTTGTAGCACGACCAGTCGCATTTAAAATATAGTCAACCTGTATGGATTTAGATTCATTATTTTCGATAAATGATATTTCAACCCCATTTTCAAGATTTTGGATTGAATCAGGTAAAACTTCAAATTTAATATTCAGTTCTTTAGATAATTCTGCTTGAGCGATTTCTTGTAAATTAGGGCTACTAAGCACCCCCACTTTTTTGCTTCTTGCAAAAACAGTCGTATTTACGCCTAAGCGGTGCATCGCTTGAGCTAATTCAATTGCAATCACACCACTACCAATCACGGCAATAGATTTAGGCAGCGTCTCAAGTTCAAATACTTCATCTGAAGTAATCAGTTTATTGCTTATTTTATTTTTCCAATCCTGGTTATAGGTCGGTGTTGAGCCTACAGCAAGAATAAATGATTTAGATTGATAATGTTTTCCATCGACTTCAACCGTATTTGCATTTACAAATTTAGCTTCGCCATCAATTTTATGCGCAGTTTCCCAACTTTCTAAATCTTTAAGTGTCGCCCGAGCAAAGCGATCACGTAAATCTCTGACATGTTGCATAACTTGACGTGTATCAATCTCTGCTTTTACCTCCAAAGCGACCTCATTGGTATTTTGAATGTCATACATTCGATTTGCAGTTGAAATGAGAACTTTACTTGGCATACAGCCAACACGGACACAGGTTGTATCCCAAGGACCTTTATTAATAATCAGTAAGTTAGATGTATATTTGATTGCTTCTTTATATGCGCTAATACCTGCTGTTCCTGCGCCAATGATGATGATGTCGTACATCTCTTCTCCTCATTTAATTATATTAAAAGAAATATCAATTAAATATTTAACAGCAATTTATAAAAAATATTCATATAAAGAGTGTCGTCAAATTATATTTTTTCAATATATCACAAGTATTAGATTGAAAAGTTTTGTAGATTTGAGTACATTTCGTGTAAAAGCCATAAAAGTATTTTTAGGGCAAAACTTATACTAAATACAATGGATGAAATTATGATTTACTTAACAAAATTTAAAGAATTAGGGGTTAAAGCAACAGTTCTGGCGTCCTCATTAGCTTTAGTGGCGTGTGGCGGCGGTGGAGGTGGTGGATATTATGGGGATGATAAGAATAATGGTGGAACAGGTACAGGAAACGGTGGTAATGGTTCAACCACGGATACTAAAAAAGTTGTAGAAAGTTTGGGGCTTTCGCTACAAGATGCTGAAGCTAAACCAATTGATGTTGCTTATGACAATTCTAAAGTCTTAATTTCAGTTCAAGCCTTGAACAGTGATAAAGGTGGTGTTGCTGCTAAACTGGTAAATTTATCGATTGCAGATAGTGAAAAATTAGGTGTAACGAGCAAGACTTCTCAAGTAACAACTGGTGATGACGGTATTGCAGTATTTGAACTAAATATTCCTACATTAAATGCAAATTCTGGAAAAGTACAGCTGACTGCAACTGTAGATGGAACAACAATTAAACAGGTTTATACCCTTAATATTAAAAAAACAAGCACGATTCAAAGTGAATATAATCTTAAAATCCAACAGGGAGTTGTGCTTAATCTACCAAAAGGTTCAGCTTCTATTACTGCCCAAGTCACAGATAAAAATGGTGGTGTAAAAGCGAATCAATTTGTGTCTTTAGCTTTACCTGCTGAAATGCAAGGTAAATTTTCGATTACAAATGGTTCTACCTTAAAAACAGATGAGCTAGGCAAAGCAACTTTTAATATTACTGCAAATAGTGATTTAACGACAGCTGACATTGCTCAACTTGTATTAACCTCGTCAAGTTTAGACTTTAAATTAGTGGATGAGTTTAAAGCTGAGAGCCAAGCAAAAGCATCCATTACTTTTAAAGATGTTTCTCAAATTGTTCAAAAATTAGAAATTGTTACTCAAGATAGCCCTATTGTTGCACAAGGTGGAACGACACAAGTTACCGTTGTTGCAAAAAATAGTGATGGTAATCTTTTAACCAATAAAAAAGTAAAATTATCTTTTACAGATAGTAGTGCTGTATATGGTGTAACGATTGATCAAGCAGAAGTGACAACTGATGCGAAAGGCTATGCAGTATTTACCCTTAAATCTGCATCATCGTATCCGATTGCCTTATCTCAACAAGGAATTAACTTAAAAGCGACTTACAGTGACTCCGCAGATATTTTTGCAACAGCAACAGTTAAAGTGACAACTGCTGATACTGGAGCATCAAATCAACAGGCACTTCAACGTCTTGAAATTGCATCTTCGTATCAGATTAATGCAAAAAATGATTCGATTACCATTACAGTCAAAGGAATTAATAATAAAGGTGAAGCCGCGACTCAAGGTAAGGTCAAACTCAGCCTAAATGCTGAAGCGAATTCTAATGGTGTGTCGTTTATTGCCGGAGATGGAACTGCAAATGCAGAGCAAACATTTGATGCTAATGGTTATGTCCGATTCACTTTAAAAACCAATGCTAAAACACCAGCAGCTGTTGAAGCTTTAGTTGCGGCAGGTATTACTGCAACATTTACCACAGATAATAATGTAACAAACAGCATTAAGATTACAGTAGAAGATGAAGCGAAGTCTGAGGAAGCATTAAGTTATCTTGCAATAGACCCGATTAATGTAGCCTATGACTACACCAAGGATCAAACCATTGTAGTCAAAGTGAAAGCTACAGGTGTAAAAGGTAGTGCATTAAAAGGAGAGACTGTTAATTTAGGATTTTCAAAAGCATATTCAGTTTCAGAGTTGCAAAGCCTAGGATTAAGTCTATCCAGTTCTGCGGATGCACTTACGGATGCAACAGGTTATGCAACATTTACCTATCAGTATAAAGCAAGCGGAAGTCCAACCCAAAAAGCATTAGTTGAGAATGGTTTAGGACTCATTGCTAAACCAACCAATGGAGTTGGTGCGGCAAGTACAGTCAATCTCAATTTTAAAGCCCCAACAGCTCAAGGTGAAATTGATTTAGATCACTTGAATATTGATATGTTGGGTAGCCTCATTTTAACTGTAAATAATGAACAAACATTTGATGTAACCGTTAATGCGTTGGGTACAGATGGTAAGGCGCTGGCGAATCAAAAAGTGTCTATCGGGCTAAATGATGCAGCGACAAGTAATGGAGCGAGCCTCGCGACGGCGGCAACACTTACAACGAATGCTCAAGGTCAAGCAACGTTTAAGATTAAGGTGAAAGCCAATAATACAAGTGAATTGGCGAACTTGGTTGCAAATGGTCTTACTGTGGCTGTAAAAGGAGTACGTACCGATGGTTCTGCTTATACAGTTACTCGTAAAGTTGAGATTTCTCAACCTGTGGTTGTCATTCCCGATTTGGCCGCATTAAGTCTGAGCTATGATGTTCAAACCGTTTCTGTATTGGGTGGAGAGGTCCGTGTTAAAGTGATTGCCAAAGATGAGAATGGAGTAATTATTCCAAATACATCTGTCGCGATTGCATTATCAAGTTTAGCCGGTTCTCGAGTTTCATTGTCAGACTCCAATGTGACAACAAATAGTAAGGGTGAAGCTGAATTTACCATTCGAGTTGCTGAAGGTGCTTATGATGCGAGCTTAATCAAGAATGGCATCACCTTTGCTGTTGTGGGTACAAATCGTAATAATGGTGATCGTATTCAGCAGACGGGTTCGATTCAGGTTGCTATCCCTCAAGATTCTGTAAACTTGCGTTTAACTGCTGATAAAAAAGAATTAGAGTTTGGCAAAAGTTATCAAGTTCAAGTTGCAGTTAAAGATGAATTGGGCGCTAATACAGGCTATCCTGTAAATTTAGCTTTAAATAAAGAAGCTTATGATGCTGGAATTCGACTAAGTAATGATTCGTTAGTAACAGCAGCAAATGGTCAAACACAGATTACGATTACGATTCCAAAAGATATTCCAAGTGCTGCTAAACAAGCATTAATTGATTTAGGTTCTAAAGCAATTCAAATCAAAGGTACGATTAAAAATCCGAAAGGTGTTGATGTTGTATCTACCTTAGAATTTAGTGTTTTTGAGGCAGTTAATCCAAATCATTTAACTATAGATTCTTCTAAGGCAAGTTTAAGTGTTGCTGGTGATAAAACAATTGTTAAAGTGCAATTGCTTGATAACAATGGTCTTCCTGTTAGAGATGAAGATGTAACCTTAGCGGCGAATAATTCTGCGACATTGATTGTTGGAACACCTGGGGATGGACACCCAACAAATACAAGTAAACCACAGACTGTAAAAACTGACTCAAATGGTAATGCTTTCTTCTCTGTGGAAGTGGATGGTAATACTGCTGATGGAGACTTGTTATTGGCAAGTGGTATTGAACTCACAGCAAGTAATACCAATACAAATGGCGCCTTAACAACACAGATTTATCGTTTAACTGCATTTAAACCTTCACCAACAGCACCTCAACCTGCGCGTTATAATTTACGAATCGAGTCGAATAAAGCAACACTAAATGTGCGTAATGATCTAGCAAATGTTACAGTGACTTTAGTAGATCAAAATGGTGGTGGTGTTGCGAATAAATATGTCAATTTGAATATCAAAGATTTTGTTCGAAATGGTGTAATTATTGTTGGTGCATCTGGTTTAACAACCGACCAAAATGGACAAGCAGTATTTAAAGTTAAGGTTGATGAAAGTGCACGTAATGCGACATATACTGCAGCAGCATTTGATGCTGATGATTTAAATTTAACAGCAACATTCAGTGAAGCAGGGTATTTAGACGCAACTCAAATTTCACGTATTGATGTTGTGCAGTCAGTTGTGCAGAATCCAGTTGCATCAATTGTCATCGGTGTTAATCCTACAGAAACGGGATCTTCAAATGACGGTGTGTACTACACGAAAAATTTATCAGTAAGTGTTGTCGATTTTGATGGTAAGCCGTTAGCGAATCAAAAAGTGGAAATGGATATTAATCCAACTAATTATGTTAAAGGTCGTTACATTTGGGCGTTAGCACCTGTGCCTGGCTCTGATCCAGTACTAAAATGGGTTGGACCTGGTAGTGGTTATTATAATTTGAACAATCCAAATATTTATTTAAGTAATGGTATTCCAATGAACAATAATGGAACGCCAGCAAATACGACTGATGACTTCCCTGCATTAACAACAATCAATTCAGCACATAGTTGTGCTGTAACCGCACCATATAGTGCAATTACCAATAATGAAGTAAACAGCATTCCAGTTAAAGTACCAACATTCTTAGGACAAGGGGCTACGGCAACGTATACAACGGATGCTGAAGGGAAGTTTGATTTTGTGATTCGTTATCCGAAGATTTATGCTCAATGGCTTAATGTACAAATTGGCGCATCATCACAAGTTGCGACATTACCATTTAGAACGACATATAATTTAGGGCTCGCTTCAGTTGCATCTGATTACAGTACTGATGGGACATACGGACCAAATTTAAACAGTCCTTATGGTATCAATACGATTACATGCCCATAATTTTTATTGATCAAAAAACAGCGCTTCGGTGCTGTTTTTTTATTTAACAGATGTTCCCATACTTACCCCAACCGTAGGTCTTACATTCATTGAACTACATGCAGATAGAAGTAGACATGAGATTAAGATAAGGCCAATAACTTTCATAGAAATATCCAAATTTTAAGTTGTTGTTATTCTAATCCCATTGATAAGACAGCGTGTGTAGTAAAATTATTGTCTTTCATTGATTGAGTTAAAAATTTTTATTCGATTTCACTGTTGGTATTGGATTTTATAATTGGAGGGGTTTAAAAGCCTAATGTTTTAAGCTTTTAAACAGGAGTATACAAATAAGTGATTCGGTGATGTTATGGCGTTGTAAATTGCAAAACACGATTCCCATATTGATCGACTAACTTTAACGTTTTGTCATAGACTTGATAACCTTTCACCTTATTGAGTGCTTCAGTATAGTCAGCCGCGAGTTTCATAGTGTCCTGACAATACATACGAGTTGAGCCGAGTTGCCCTAAGGTCAAGTGTTGCCCTTTGATCGCATAGGCACCCATAATGCGATTACAGCCATCTGCGCCACTTACCCGTAAATCTGAACCAAATTGAATACTTGGTACGTTGTGAGCATTTGACGTTGCTTTATATTCTGTTGCACCAATATGCGTGAGTGTCCAATTTTTGTTTTGCAACAAACTTAGATTTTGGCTTTGTTGATCGGCACTTGGTGTAGATGCACATCCAGAAAACAAGAGCGTTGCTGTGATGAATGTGGTTGCGATTATGGATTTAAACATGCGTATTCTCCTAATTTTAATCATTATATAAACAAAATTGAGTTAAACCATAAAGACGGGCTGACTAAAGCTATACATTATTGAGTATGGTCTTCAGGTAAACCAAAACGAATCACTTTAGAAAAGTTATCGCTATTTTGATATTTAAACTGAGCATATTCAGCCGTTCTTGGATTGATATGTGCTTTTTTATACCATTCTTTGATTGACCATTGATGATTTAATGCACCCAAATCATAAAGATAATTGGGTAAATAACCTGAAGCCAATAAACGATAATCTGTTGGTAATTTTTCAGGGGAAATCGCCTGAACCATATCAAAAACCAAAGTTGTACAGTTACTGGTTAGGGTGTTGTACCATTTTGGATGTTCTGCTAAAGCGGAAGATTTCAAAAGATATTCTTCAAATAATGCTTTGGTCTCTGCTTTTGGTAATTGAATCGGGAAAAAATAAACCTGTTCACCTCGAATATTACTTCGTGTATAAACAATATCTTTTTCATCTGCAGCGATTAGGCTTAGCTCAAACTGTCTAAAAAAACCACCAATTGCAGAAAAGTTTTCATTTTTTTCTTTCCGAATTTCAATGGAAAAAACGAGTGGACGTTGATTTAAAAAATCAAAGCTGACCAAGGTATGGGCAATCTGTGGTCCCATCCAATAAGAGGTGATGATATTGACGCCTGTAATCTCATCTAAGTTGTAGCTTCTGGTTTCCCAGCGTTCGTCATATTGATTAGGGGAGTGCCAATTAAAGTTGCGGACATTATGAATCGTGACAAGATTACCTTGCTGCTCATAAGTAAAAATTCTGGAAACTTCTGGACTCCATTGACGATTTTGCTGTGCAGGAATATTAAAGTACCAGATTAAGCTGACAATAAAGGCGATGATATAGATCAGACTGTCAGTTTTTCGGCTAAATATATTTTTAGTAAAATAGATTCCAAGAATACTCAGTGCAAAAATAATCCAAATAGGGATGATGATATAACTGAAAACTTTTCCTAATGGGTGTTGAATCCAAATCGCGAAACAAAACCACAGGCTGCTCAATACCACAAATAAGCTAAACAAGGAATGGATTATTCCCATTCCAAGTGTATGCAGTATTGATCTTGTTTTTAAGCTATCCATAAGCCACTATTTTTGTTCATAAAGTTTAGTGCTATTTTCGGTATGTTGCAAACTCAAAAGCAATAGCTGTTTTGTCATCAACATGTGACTCACTCGCAACTTTTTTAAATTCCGCTGGAATTTCTGGATAATACGCATCACCTTGTACATCGAGCTCAATGTGGGTGAGCTCTAAACGATCGGCAATGTGCATAGTTTGTTTAAAAATTTCACCACCACCAATGATAAAGATACTGGCAGGTTTTTCTGATGCCAATACATCAGGAATGGCTTGCTCCAAAGCAGCATCTATACTATGGGCCGTTTTAACCCCAGCAAAGCTCCAATCCTGATCACGGGTAATTACCCAATTGACACGTTTAGGTAATGCACGTCCCATCGATTCAAGCGTTTTACGTCCCATCACCACAACACCACCTTGGGTGATTTCTTTGAAGTGTTTAAGATCTGCTGAAATATGCCATGGAAGATCGTTCGCTTTACCAATGCAGCGTTGTTGATCCATTGCAACGACATGCACAATTTCAAAGTTTTTAAATGTCATAATGAATTCGCTTATTATCCATTGGAAAATTTTCCCTCCTATTGCAAGGAGGGAATAAGGAAAGACTGAATTAAAATATTTAAACAGCTACAGGTGCTTTAATTGCAGGATGTGATTCATAACCTGTAATTTCAATATCTTCAAATTTAAAGTCAAAAATATCCTTAATTTCAGGATTTAACTTGAGTTGACACAATGGTAAGGGGTCACGTGTTAACTGAAGTTTTGCTTGTTCAAAATGGTTAACATATAAATGTGTATCACCGCCAGTCCAGACAAAATTACCTACGCCTAAACCACAAACTTGAGCAACCATATGAGTCAGTAGAGCATAGCTGGCAATATTAAAGGGCACCCCTAGAAAAACATCTGCGCTACGTTGATAAAGTTGGCAAGACAACTTTCCATCCTGAACAAAAAATTGGAATAAAGTGTGGCATGGCGGTAAGGCAACTTTACCGGCTTCATTTGGATTCCAGCCAGACACAATCAAACGACGTGAGTTTGGATTGGTCTTGATTTCATTGACCAACCAACTGATTTGGTCAAAACCATCATTTTCAAACAAACCATTGTCTTTTTGCGTTGCGCCAAAGTTACGCCATTGATGACCATAGACTGGGCCCAATTCACCCTCAGGACGTCCAAAACGGGCAGTCTGTTCAGCAGTAGACCATTCATCCCAGATCGAAACTTTATTGTCTTTTAAATATTGAACGTTGGTGTCGCCTTTTAGGAACCACAGCAGTTCAATCACAATTGAGCGGAAATGAACTTTTTTAGTGGTCAGTAGCGGAAACCCTTTTGACAAGTCAAAACGCATTTGATGACCAAATACAGAACGAGTACCTGTACCAGTACGATCACCTTTGTCACCGCCATCGTCTAGGATATGTTGTAGAAGGTCTAAATACGCTTTCATATAGTTTCCAATTTGGGGAGTTTATACGACACAAATGACAGATTATGTCGCATGATTACCCATTCGTAATGTTTCTGAATAGCTTCAGAGTTTATACTAATCTCACTTTCTTTTTAAGCTAGATTATTTTCTGTTTTGCATCCATCTAACATTTAAAACTAAGAGTATTTGAAAATGAGTATAAATTTGAATGAGCTCCCAGCATGTTTACAGCCTTATAAAACGCAAATTATTGCGACAAAAAAAGACAGTATAGAAATATCATTATTGCCCGCTGAAGATTTACAGATTTGGCAAAGTAAAGTGGGTGGAAATCCTTATTTACCTGTAGGAAAGCAATATCCGCAGAGCGCGGAGGGGGATGACTTACAATTATTGGCGCAGATCAATTTTGCAGAAGTGCCAGAAAATCAACATTATCCAAAGTCTGGAATTTTACAGTTTTTTATCAATCCGCATGATGATTTATATGGTCTCAATTTTGATGATCAAAAAAAGCAAGATGGCTTTCGCGTGGTTTTCTATGACAAGATTGAGCAAGATCTTGCACTTTTACAAAGCGATTTTCCAAGTTTTGCTGAGGACGATATTTATAGTCCTATCGCAGGGCAATCTGCGATTCAGTTTGAGAAGGCTGAAAGCTATATTGATATGAACAACTTTGATTTTGCTCAAAAAATCACAGACCCTTATGAAAGAGAAGATGAGGAAGAGTTTTGTGATGAGTACAGTGAAGTTTTTTCCGCAAGCGGTCATCGTTTAGGAGGATATCCATTTTTTACTCAATCTGATCCGCGTGAATACAATGAATCTATTCAAGATTATATTTTACTGTTGCAGATTGATACAGGTGAAGCTGAAGGTATTGAGATCATGTGGGGCGACTCAGGCGTAGGGAACTTCTTTATTCATCCTGATGATCTTGAAAAAAGAGATTTCTCTAAAGTGGTGTATAACTGGGATTGTTATTAAGCACCGACGACATAATTTCTAAAAAGCTGATGTTGATAACGTCAGCTTTTTATTGAAAAAATCTTTCTTTGGCATACGATTTTGCTGGATTCATAAAACAAAAGTGTGACTCAATTGACAGTTTAATGTGTTGATTAGATTAAGAAAATATTTTAATGATACGGCTGAGTAAACTTTTATTGATTAATTTTTAAACAAACAAACCCAGATGATGAATTGTGTAATGTCAGCAGTTTCAGTAGCTTGAGGCGTTACAAATGAGATTTATTAACACTTACATATTTTTTTACATGTTTTAAGTCTACATTTTAAGAATTGCTGATTACTATTCATGGCTTGTGAAAAGTTGTTATTGGTTTAAACAAGGTGGTTTGAATCAATTCAAAAGGGCAGTTTGAGGACAATGCATGATTTACGACCACAATGTTAATATGAATGAATACGTGAATCCCACGGTTCATATTCAGATTCGATCGGAAAATCAAAATAATAATTTTCGACCAGATGAATACTTAAAAAATAAAGCATTTGAAACTTTTAAAAATCAAACTGAAGCATTTAAGAAAGAAAGCTTAATCGATATTAGCAAATTTACTGAAAAACTTGTCAGTATGTCACGTAGTACTACTGCACATCGTTGTGCAAGATATGTGCGTATAGCGCTTGAATCAGCCGGTGCGCGTTTTTCTGATCATCCTGTTGCTGCTTCAGATTGGGGTTCGACTTTAACTGAGATTGGTTATAAGCAAATCCGTCCTGACTTCGATAATCCTCAAGAAGGTGATATTTATATCATCAACAGTACTAGTCGTCATCGTTATGGTCATATTGCCGGATTTACAGGTTCTCAATGGGTTTCTGATTTTAGACAACGTAGTTACGATGTGTATAAAGACCCAAATGTAACCTATGAATATTATCGTCTAGCTGCTTAGTTTCACAGTCAAAAGCATTTAATCTATTACGGATTAAAAGATAAAAAAGGAAGCTTTTGGAATGAAAGGCTTCCTTTTTTATTACTATGCTTTTTTACTACAACACGCTTTAGTCAAAGCGTTTTGCGCGATTTTAATAAATTGACATGATAAATAGACCCAATGCAGCAAAGCCAACCGCTTGAATCGAGGTCAATATTTTATGTTGTGCGGGTAAAAAAGCCATTAAAAGCATAAGTGCAAGCAATGGGTAGATTGAAAATAAAATTTTAAAACCTTGAGCATAGACATTTTGTTGAGCAATTTTTAGCCCTAGCATTCTTAATAAATGCGTAGAGATTCCAATTGCTAAACACATTACGGTAAACGTTGGACTTAACTTCTCAATCGTGGCGCAATAATAAATTATTACACAGGTTAAGATTGAGATGATCACTTTCATTTCACGGCTACAGTGCGCTGAATACCAAAAATCTAACATTATTTAGACACGTGTTCAGATGAATTTTTATTGAGTAGGGAGAGTGGTGAAAAAATACAAACCGCTAGGGCCATAAAGCCAATACCTTGAGCGCCTGGGATTAAAATTTCCCCATTGTTCATGTTTTTAAAAACCAATGCCAAAACTAAAGCCAGTGGAATCCAGGTCAATAAACGATAAAGAAATCCTGTTGGACGTTGAGCTGCAAAATGCACCTTACAGTAACGACAAATCAGAAAAATAATACCTGTACCTGCAAAAAGTAAAATATTATCAGGGGTTAGAGGCTGGTACCAATATAGTCCAATACTGACTAGTGCCAATAAAATAAGAAAAATGAGCTTCTTTGCAACCGAGACTTTAGAATCAAACCAAAATTCAAGCATAGTGATTTCGTTTAAATTGGATAATGATAATTTAGCATAAAAAAGGTGAAGCTTAGCTTCACCTTTTTAAACTTAGCCCATAAGGCTTAAGTATTTTTTTGTGGACCCCAGTCAAAAATTTTCTTTTGGTAGGCATACCAAATTAACCATAATCCAATCAGAATCATTGGGAATGAGAGGATTTGACCTTTGGTCATCCAGCCAAACAAGATATAACCTTGATCAGCATCAGGTTCACGGAAGAATTCCATAAAGAATCGAGCACAGCCATAACCCATTAGAAAGATTGCAGACACGGCATAACGTGGGCGTGGTTTAGCACTATAGAACCATAGAATAAGGAACAGCAGCAGTCCTTCACACAGCGCTTGATAGAGCTGAGATGGATGACGAACCAAATGTAGTGGATCAGTCGGGAAGATCATACCTAGCGCAAAGTTAGGGTCAGAAACTTGACGACCATATAATTCACCACCGATGAAGTTTCCAATTCGACCAAACATCAAGCCCGTCGGTACACAGGGTGCAATGAAGTCCAGGGTTTCAAACCAAGTTTTCTTATATTTATGACACCACAAAAGCATGGCGATCATTACACCAAGGAAGCCCCCGTGGAAACTCATACCACCAGTCCAGACTTTAAATAGCCAGATAGGATCTGCTAAAAATTTGCCAAACTCGTAAAATAAGACATAACCAACACGACCACCGAGCACAACTCCAAGTGCGCCAAAGAACACCAGATCTGAAACCATTTCAGAGTTCCAGTCAGCACGTTGTTTAGCGCGATAAGTAGCAAGTCCCCAAGCACATAAAAATGCCAAGAGATACATCAGTCCATACCAATGGACGTTGAGTGGACCCAGTGATATCGCAATTGGGTCAATATTCGGGTAGGTGAGCATTCCTAATCCTTGATTTTCTATTTTGCACAGATTTTAGCTGAAACATATTAAAAATGTTGTACATTCAATGTGTAAACTTCATGGAATGTATTTTATGTGTATTGTGGCATTGGCTTGGCAAGTTTTGGATGATTTACCTGTTTGTTTAATTTCAAATCGTGACGAATTCTACCATCGTCCAAGCACTCAATTACAGTCATGGTCGAACAGTCCGATTATTGCAGGGCAAGATTTGCAATCCGGCGGGACATGGATGGGGGTCACACCACAGGGACGTTGGGCAGTGATTACCAATTATCGTGATGGTGCTGATAAACAAACTTATCCGACTACACGAGGCTATTTGATTCAAGCTTTTTTAGAGTCAGATCAAACACCGATTCGTTTTGCACAAACACTGGAAAAGCGGCAAAGAGATTATGCAGGTTTTAACTTATTTGTGGGTGATCAACAGCAAGCCGTTTATATGAGTAATCGTGGTGAAGCCCCTCAAGTATTATCCCAAGGTGTATTTGTCGTTTCAAATGGCTTGATGTCAGACGATTGGGAAAAAACCAAGCATTTACGTAAACGCTTTACCCAAGAATTTTTACCCATGCTGCAAGTTCCTTCTATCTCTGAACAAGATCTACAATTCGCTGTTTGGGATATTTTAGAAGATGAACGTAAAATTATTCCTGATTTACTGCCCAATACTGGAATTAATCCTGAGATGGAAGCTTTGTTGTCTTCAACATTTATTCAAAGTCCAATTTATGGGACACGCTGTTCCAACTTCTTAACCATAAGTCACACTCAGATTGATTGGGTCGAAAAAACGCAACAAGGTGAACATATGGGCGAGTTAGTAGAGATTAAGCGCGCTATTGAAAAATAAAAAGCCATAGCAACTTTCATCACTATGGCTTTAAAAGAATAAATTTAGTTGATTAGCCAGCAATTACACCGCCATCTTTACGAGTAATGACGACAGTTGCAGAGCGCGGGCGAGCGGTCTTATTGCTTGGATCTTTTTGTGAGGCAGGCCAGTTACTTGATGGCTTATCAAAGCTAGGTGAGTCTTCACCAGGATGCTGAACATTGATAAAAATGGCTTTGTAGTCGGGTGTCATGGTGACACCCGTGATTTCACATTGTTTTGGGCCTGTTAGGAAGCGACGCAGGTTTTCATCAGTGACTTGTTTACCCACGATCGTTTCTTGCCCAGCAGATGATATTGCTTTTGCGCCATCACCGACTTTACCAGGGAGTGCAGCAAGCATCATACAATTGGTGGTATCTGTATAAGCACCATCATCCGTTTGAATCCAAAGTACACCACGTGGATCGAACCACATACCATCTGGTGAAGATAAATCATTGTTATCATTTAAACCAGATAAGTTGATGTTACTGGCCATTTTTGCTTCAGCACCAAAGAGATAGATGTCCCAAGTAAAACTTTCAGCAGTGGTTTTATTATCTTTTTCATGGAAGCGGATAATGTGACCATTTACATTGCCTTTACCGCCTTCTGGGTCGCTATAGTTTCGTGGATTTGCAGCATCTAATGCATGTGCTGTACCACGGTTCGAGTTATTTGTCAGGGTGACATAGACTTCACCATTCTCTGGGTTCACCGCAACCCATTCTGGACGATCCATTTTGGTGGCTTTGACCGAATCACCGGCTAAACGTGCAAAAGTAGTGACATCGGCTTGAGATCTAAAAGGATAGACTGTATTGCTATCATTTAAACCATTTTTACCGTATGCCAATTCAATCCATTTACCTGTACCATCATTATTGAACTGCGCAACATATAACTTGCCACTGTTCATATATTTATCGCCAGCGCGATAGCCACCATTCACATCTTTTGCATCCCACTTCGCATCAGATACAAATTTGTAGATATATTCGCCACGTGAGTCATCGCCCATATAGAAGGCCAGATTTTCCCCTTCGATTAAGCGACTTGAACGACAGTCTTCATGTGCAAAGCGACCTAAAGATGTACGTTTAACGGGGTTTGAACGACTATCGAACGGATCGATTTCAACAATCCAACCAAAGGTATTTGCGCCGTTGCGATAATCTTTGTCTGCTGAGTCAGCGGTAATTGAAGAGTTCCAACGGTCATATAAGTCTTGGCTCTCGATTGCCCCAATCGCAGTTTCCCAGCCATAACGTGAGCTGGCACCATCTTTTAAACCATAGCGATTCAGTGCGATGATTTCAGCCGCACTACGTTTTGCATCGTCACCTTTATTACGCACAAAGTATCCAATAAAGTTTTCTTCTGTGGTGAGGTAAGTTCCCCAAGGCGTATAACCATTACCACAGTTATTATGTGTGCCACGTGTTTGCTTTGCTGAGCTTGAGTATTTGGTTTTTACCAAATCGGAACCTGCAACTGTGCCTGCAAAGTCCATGACCGTTGACGCTGTAATACGGCGATTAAATGGAGAGCTTTTTACAATCTCTACTTTTTGTGTGGTTGCATCTTTTTTTAATTCAATGACGGAGACACCATGTGCATTAACTTCACGAATCACTTCATCTTCTGGGCGACGGCCATTTACTTTTGTTGCACCTTTAGGATGTAAGAAGGTTTGATTAATGTATTCATGGTTCATGACCAATAAGCCACGGTTTGAGGCTTTCGCATCATATTTAGAGCTATTGGAATTTAAGCCAAAATAGCTCATACCATCATGACAATCGCCTGAACGTGCTGTAAAGCTGACCCCTGAAGGAACATTGTTATCATCCCAGTCAGGGATCGTTTGCGTTAATGGATCACCTAAAGCATAAAGCACATTTGCTTCATAACCAGCAGGAACAGTGACGATGTCATTGAGGTTTTTTGCAACAGGGTTAAAGGTGAATTTTTCTGGTTTTTTAACAGTCGTTGTTGGGGTTGAGTTATTGTCATCGTCGTCATTACAGCCGACTAGGCTCGATGCTAAAGCGAGAGCAGCTGCACCACTTGCTGTTTTTGTAATTAAACTACGACGAGAAATCCGTTGTTCTAAAATGTCACGGAAATGTGTGTTATTCGAAGTATTGTTATCTAACTCTTGATTTTCATGATATGGCGTGAGGTCTGTCATACGATTCCCTTTGGCTTTAAGTCTTGATTAAATGTGATTTTGATTCAGCTTAAAAACATACAGAACAAATGTGTAAGATCTCTTACTCTTATATTTAATATTGGTTAAATTTAATCTTATTTTAAGAAAGTAATAGGATTGTCATATTTGTATTTAGATAATTACTGTGCTGTTCAATTTCTATAAACATTGAGATATGACTGATTTGAGCATGATATGTGCTTGGTGAATTGAATCAACAGGATTAACTTGTAGTTGTTTTTTAATAGAGATGTTTCATAAAGAGATTTTAATAATAGGCTTCTTTTCTAAGCGCTTATTAAAAGCATAGATCAACATAAAATCCCCTTCATCCTAACCTTCTCCCGAGGGGAGAAGGGACTTTTAATCACAATATAATTCACTCAACCTGATCACTTTCGACTTGTGAAATAGATCTAATGTATTTGAATAAAAGGGCAGAGGATTAAGCGATAGACTTATTTTTATAGTTGTTTCTAAAAAAATTTAACACGCTTAAAAATAAAAATGACCTCAAAAGAAGTCATTTAAATATTAAAAAAGCTTTTTTATTTTGATACTTAAGCATCTACAGTTTTACGTTTTTCAATTACTTTACCCAGCAATAAACCCAGCTCAAATAGCATCCACATTGGAATTGCGAGCATGATCATTGAAATTGCATCTGGAGGGGTAATAAACATAGATACGAAGAAACATCCCACCACGATAAAGCGGCGCTTTTCAGCCAATGTTTTAGTGGTGACGAAGCCAACTAAAATTAACACTAAAGTAATGATCGGAATTTCAAAGGTTACGCCAAAGACCAAGAATAATTTTAGACAGAAGCTTAAATAACTATTGATATCGGTCATTGGCGCGACGGTTTCTGGTGAAACACTGATAAAGAAATGCAGGATAGATGGCAATGCAATAAAGTAAGCAAAAGCAATCCCTGAATAAAACAGCACAATACTGCCAAACAGCAATGGAAACGCTAGATTTTTTTCTTTTTCGTATAACGCTGGTTTAATAAACGCCCAAAGCTGATAGATGATAAAGGGCATCGCCAGCATCAGCGCAATAAAGAAGTTTAACTTAAACGGCGCCATGAAGGTTGCTGTAACATCAGTTGCAATCATGGTTGAGGTTGCAGGTAATTGTTTTCTGAGTGGTTCTGATAACGCAATATAGGTCTTATTGGCAAATGGCAATAAACAAAAAAATAGAGCAATGAGCGCGCCAACAATTTTAAATAAATGCTTACGTAACACCATCAGGTGTTGAGTAATCGGCATCGCATCTAAAGGCGGCGTCTCGGTAGATGAGGCATCATGTACTTGTGGTGCTAATGAGTCGCTCATACAGCCACCTTCAATTGCGGTACTTCTTTAACAAGAACAATTTGTGGTCGAGTTACAGTACAGTTTTGTTTATCTAACCAAGTCTTTGACATATAAATAGCGGGAACCGTAATATCAAGTTTATGATAAGTCGTGTGAATTTTTTTATTGTCTGTTATTGCGAGATGACTTTCTTGTTCTACAGCAATTTTTTGTTGCTGTAACTCCTGCATCTGAGCCTGCATTTTTTGTTCAAGTTCTTGAATTTTTTGCATCTCTTGTTGCATTTGTTCTCTAAATTCAGAAAGACGTAATTCACGGTCGATGTCATTTTGGACACTACTAATTGCACGTTTAAATTTGCTATACCATTTGGCAGCAAAACGCGCAGCTTCAGGAAGTTTATCTGGTCCCAATACTAAAAGAGCAATGATCCCAAACACTAACAGTTCTGAAAATCCAACATCTAACATGATCTACGCCTCACCGATTAGTGTTTTACTGTAGAGTTCACATCAGTATTGCTTGTTTGATGTTCTAGGGTACGTGTTTCAGTCAGTGAAGCAGTTGTTGCCTCTTCTTCTTTAATTGATTTCTTAAAATCTTTGACGGCACCACCAACATCTTTACCTAAGTTTTTCAGCTTTGATGTACCAAATAGTAGAATCACAACAATTGCAAAAATAAGTACATGCCAAATCGATAATCCAGCCATAGTTTTAACTCCTATTTAATAACAGCTATAACAACAGTTATCCATGACAAAAAAGTGACACTAATATTTCAATTTAAAGACAGACAATATTTATAAATTATTTTGATATGTTCAACGTTATCTATATTTGGAAAATGCTAGTATGTTCATGATTTGAGAATAAGGTGTTGTATTGTGGCTTTGTTATTTCCAGTTTTATCATTTATCTGTGGGCTGATACTGACGAATAGCAAATTTTCAGTAAACTTAAAATCATTCATGTCTTTGCTGCTGGCTCGCTTATTTATCCCGATTGTGATTATTTACAATATGGTATTTTATAAATCGGGCAGTATTGCTTTAATCTTATTTGCTTTTTTCTCGTGCTTTACGCTTTTCTTTATTTACCTCACGCTGTCTAAAGATCGTTTAGCTTCATTGTGTTTTAGCTATACCAATATGGCATGGCTCGGCTTTCCGATTGCCTTGGCTATATTTGGTCCAGACAATAGTATGCTGATGATACCGCTCTATATCGGGGTTTCAATTTTTGGAAACTCTTGGGCTGTGACTTCGGTAAGTTCAGCCCCGCAATCCAAACAATTGCTTATCAAAAAAGTACTGCAATCGCCACCTGTGATTGCCTTGATCATTGCAGGGCTTTTACGTTGTTTTGATGTGCAACAGTTTCAGACAAATGATTGGATTAATTGGATTTATACTCTGGCTAAATGGAGTATGAGTTTTACTGGTATGTGTGTATTGGGGATGTGGTTAAGAAAAACCAAAGTCCATATCGAGGATTTAATGTCCAGTACTAAGCTTGCAATATTAAAGTTAGTTTGTGGTGTTGTATTGTGCAGTCTGGCTTATTTCTTTTTGCCTGTTCCACAGATCCATCAATATATTGGGGTGATGTTTTTACTGTTTTGTTTACCGCCAGCTGCCAATATTGTCGCATTGGAAACCCACTATCAAGGTACTGGGGTTTCAGCAAAATATATTGCTTCGGGAACGATAGTCAGTTGTTTGGTATGCGTCCTATATGGTGTGTTGATTCATTTTTTATAGTTTTATCGGTTTATTTTGCTTCGTTTTAGATAAGCTTTAGCGATATCTATCATATTCCTCCTTTGCTCAACGGCGAGGAGGAATCTAACAAAATCATATGATCTTAAACGGCTGGTTTTAACTGTTTATTTCAAGCTTGCTTTAAACAATTGCATCGCCTGACCACGATGGCTAATTTTATTCTTTTCTTCTTTACTCATTTCTGCGCTTGAAATATTTAGCTCGGGTAGCCAGAACAGTGGGTCATAACCGAAACCATTTTCACCACGAGCTTGCTCGAGTACTTCACCTTGCCAGATCCCTTGGAAGATTTGTGGTAAAGGGTCATCTGCATGTTCAACCAATGCCAATACACATACGAACATTGCTTCAATCGCTTGATCGTCTTGGCGTAAAGGCTTAAGGTTTTCCAGCAATTTTGCATTATTGGCTGTATCATCGCCATGTTCACCTGCATAACGTGCAGAGTAAATTCCTGGTGCTCCACCTAATACGGGAACGCAAATTCCAGAATCATCTGCAATCGCAGGTTTACCTGAAATACGGCTTGCATGACGTGCTTTGATAATTGCATTTTCAATAAAGCTTAAGCCATCTTCAATCGCGTCTTCGATATTCAGTCGACCTTGAGGAATCACTTCAACGGGTAAAGCCAATTCAGCAAACAATTTTTCAAATTCAGCAATTTTGCCTTTGTTATTGCTTGCGAGTACCAGTGTTCCTTGTGATAACCAATCTTTTGATGACATGATGCAGACTCAAAATTTAAAATTGAGTTATTTTAACTTAATCTGTGTCATAAAATGCGGCTAAATTCTCTCGTCCTTTACGCTTTACTGGATATGTTTTGCTTTTGCGCTAATGCGTTTGTCTAACTGTTGTTTTAAATCGAGAACATCCTCATTTTTCATAAAACCTAGTCCAACATTGAGTTTCTGTTTGCTGTTATCTTTCATGATAAAAAGTAAATAGTATTGTCGATCAAGTAAGGTTTTTTTGAGCTCAACTTCATAGATCTCTGGTATTTTAATGTGTTTTTTAATTATCACTCGACCTTTAAAATCAATGCTTCTAATCATGTCTTGGTAGAGGGTTAAAATAGGACGTTGATTGCTAAACATCTGAATAGCTTTATTACTGAAAAAATAAGCAATGAGACCCAATGGCGTAACAAGAAATAGCGAAAAGAGACTTTTTAAGCCATTCTTCCATTCAAACATTTCCAAGATTAAAAGCACGGTCGCAGCCCAAAAGGGGCAGGCCAAAATTCCAGCAAAAATCGCCAAAGGAATCATTTGTTTGCGTGAAGCATAATATTTTTTCTTTTGCATATTTTTCCATACATAGAAGAACTCGATTTACTTCTCAAATGCACAAGTGGTGCCTTGATGGAAAATCATTTGCCATATACCGTGATCATTCATAACCCAAATTGAACTGCGTAAAGCCACATTGTATTGAGCTTGAGTTGCCTCATTGATTTGATGGCTTTGATAGGTCAGTAAAACGCTATGATCAGATAACGACTGAACTTGAAAATCCTGTGCTTGAATGATGTCGGTATCTGTATCGTTTAAAAGTGCTTCAATCATTTGGGCTTTATGCACAACCCACCCTGATTTGGTAATTTCTTTAAAATCTGGATGTAACCGTTGATCAAGTATTTGAAAGTTTTGACGATCACGATGATGCAACCCGCATTCATATTGAATTAATTGTTTGAATAGGTCTTGCATTGTCAACAATCCCAGTTGAAATACTTAAATGGATAGCAGTAAAAAAAGCACCCGAAGGTGCTTTTATGATCGATGAAAATCAAATTATTGAGCTTGAATCCATTGATCTGCACGTTGTGTTGCAGTACGAATTTGGTCTTGAGTTAAGTTAGCAGCCAAAGCAGTTTTTTTGGTTTGTGACATGTTAATCACTTTATTGTCTAACATACCATCACGTGTAGAAAGCTCATACCACTGATAAGCGCCCATGTAGTTTTTCTTTTGCTCTTCCATCACCGCAAGATTAAAGCTTGCACGGTTATCGCCGTGGCTTGCTGCTTTTTCAAAGTATTGACGCGCAGATGTTTCGCTTTTAGAAACGCCTAAACCATCAGCATACATACGACCCACATTCAACTGAGCCGCAGAAATACCTTGGTCAGCCGCAGCTTTAAACCATGTAAATGCTTGTTTAAGGTCTTTAGATACACCGCCAGTACCAGCCTGGAAATGTGTTGCTAAATAAAATTGTGCAGCAGGTTGGCCAGCTTTGGCTGCTTTTTGCAAATCTGTCACATTCATATGTGCATATTGTGCTGCCATTGCTGATACAGATTGTTGTTGCTGCGGTACATAGTCCGCATGGGCTTGAATACTCACTAGCCCAAAAAATAACGTACTGCCTAATAATAATTTCTTCATAGAGCGCTCACTCGATAAATAGCGACTTCGCCGAACAAATTCGGTATGGCTTTACTTAAAAAGCTACCTTGTTGGTTCCCATTTACAGCGAGTCGATCAATAATTTGAATCTGATTTTCAGCACATAATGCTTCAAAATCACGAAAGGTGCATAAGTGGATATTAGGTGTATTGTACCACATATACGGTAAGGCATCAGAAACAGGCATCTTGCCTTTCAGTGCAAGGAAAGACCGTGTTTTCCAATACGCAAAGTTAGGAAACGTAATAATTGCTTGTTTCCCCACACGCACCATATCGCGCAGAAGCACATCAGGTGCATCTACAGCTTGCAAAGCTTGTGCCATAACCACATAGTCAAAAGACTGGTCGGCAAAGCGTCCCAAACCGAGGTTTAAGTCTTGTTGTATAATATTTAACCCTTTGCTGACGGCAATTGCAATCTTTTCTTGATCGATTTCTAGCCCGTAAGCATGAATTTGCTGTTTTTTGCTCATTTGTGACAATAATTCGCCATCACCACAACCTAAATCGAGCACACTTGCACCAGCATTGATCCATTTTTCTGCAAGCTGTTGGTCAATACGCATTACAAAGCCTCCTTAGGTGTTGAATTAAGGTGTTCAATACCACCTAAAAATGCACGTAAGGATTTGACGTACAAGGGGATAGGGAATAGGAATGAGTCATGACCCTGTTCAGCATCAATATCCAAATAACTCACAGGCTTTTGATTGGTAATCAAGGCGTTGACAATCTCTTGTGAACGTTCTGGGCTAAAACGCCAGTCTGTTGTAAATGACACCACTAAAAAGCGGCATTTGGTATTAGATAGGGCTTTCGTCAGTGACTGTTCATATTCACGTGATGGATCGAAATAATCCAAGGCTTTGGTCATGATCAGATAAGTATTGGCATCAAAGTTACGACTGAATTGTTCGCCTTGATAACGCAGATAGCTTTCAACTTGGAACTCAACATCGAAACCATACATAAATTTGCCTGATTTTAAATCACGGCCAAATTTTTGTTTCATGGCTTCTTCAGAAAGGTAGGTAATATGCCCCACCATACGTGCCAAAATTAAGCCACGTTTTGGATAACTATCGAGTTCTAAATAGCGGCCATTGTGAAAATCTGGATCAGACAAAATGGACTGACGTGCCACTTCGTTAAATGCAATATTTTGTGCGGAAAGCTTTGGTGCGCTGGCAATGATGACACATTTTTGTAAACGATCTGGATAGTCCACAGACCATTGTAAAGCCTGCATGCCACCTAAAGAACCACCAATGATTGAATACCAAACATCTATCCCTAAGCGGTCAGAGAGGAGGGCTTGGGTTTTAACCCAATCACGTACAGTCACTAATGGAAAGTCGGGACCGTATGGGCGATTTTCATTTTCAGGGTTAGGTGAAGTGGGTCCCGTTGAGCCACTACACCCCCCGATATTGTTGAGTGCGACCACAAAAAACTTCGAGGTATCAATGGCTTTACCAGGCCCAATACATGCATCCCACCAGCCGGTTTTTTTATCGTCTTCATGGTGATAGCCAGCCGCATGATGATGTCCTGAAAGTGCATGGCAAATCAAAATTCCATTTGATTTATCTGCATTGAGCTCACCATAGGTTTCCACCATGATTTCATAGCGTGGCAATACTCGACCACACTCAAGCTCTAACGGTTCTTCAAATTCAAACTTTTGTGGAGTAACGAGCCCCACTGAATCAGCTGGAAAAGACACTGGAAATGTTCACCTTAAAATTTTAGAAGGTCGATAAATTACGGATATTAGAGATATCTAAGTCATCTGTATGGCTAATAAATTAATGATATTCCATGGTTTTCACAATAGCTTTTATCATTAAAGTTCACTTCAGGATGAGTGATGATGTCGAGTAGGGTCACAATGAATGTTTTGGCTTTGCTGAGGCTCAACGTATTCTTCTTTCGAAAAAATGAAAAGCTTAAGCTTTATCAGAGAGCGATCTTGTGAAACTTTGCTTCTCATCGCCAAACGTGTTCACTACTCGCCAACACCAGTCTGATCTCAAACAATCATGGATGAAATTTCCATGTATCTTTTTATCTTTAAATTATTTTTAAAAGATATAAAGCTGTTCGAAGAGATTGCTTGATAACATCAATAAATAAAAGAAAGGATACCACTAGGGGGCATCCTTTCTAAAGTCTTTTAACTGATATCGCTTATACAGCAGCAGCGATGACTTGTTCAGTACTTAAAACACCTTGGTCAATCAAACGATTGGTTGCCGCAATGATTGCTTCAATTGAAGAGGTAACAATATTGTCATGCACACCAGCACCGAATGCAGATTTACCAGTACCTTGAACTTGAAGTTCGATCAATGCCAACGCTTTTGCATGTGCGCCTGAACTGATACTGCGTTCTTCGTAGTTTAAGACATCAATTGGTAATTGAAGCGCATTTAAAATCGCAGAAATTGGACCATTCCCTTCACCACGTAAGCGCTGAGTTTCACCATTGATGACCACATCAAGTTCAATTACTTGGCTACCATTTTCATCTGACAATCTATAGTTTTTCGCTGAATAATGTGCATCTTTTGCAGCAACATAGGTGTCTTTAAACAAGGTCCAAATTTGTTGAGCTGAGACTTCAACGCCTTCTTCATCTGCAACTTGCTGAACAATTTGTGAGAATTCAATCTGTAAGCGACGAGGTAAAACCACGTTATAGTTTGACTCTAATAAGTAGGCAATACCGCCTTTACCCGACTGTGAGTTGACACGGATCACTGCATCATAATCACGTCCTAAATCTTTAGGGTCGATTGGTAAGTAAGGCATATCCCAAATTTCTTCGTCTTTTTGGAACTCAAAGCCTTTTTTAATTGCATCTTGGTGAGAACCAGAGAAAGCAGTAAAGACCAAATCACCAGCATATGGGTGACGTGGGTGTACAGGCAAGCCAGTACATTCTTCTATTGTGGCAATAATCTCATTAATGTTTGAGAAATCTAACTCACATGCCACACCTTGTGTGTACATGTTTAATGCAATTGCAGCAACGTCCACGTTACCAGTACGTTCACCATTCCCAAATACACAACCTTCAACACGATCAGCACCAGCCATGATCGCTAACTCAGATGCTGCAATACCACAGCCACGGTCATTGTGACAATGTACTGAAATAATCACACCATCACGACGTTGCAAATTACGATGCATCCATTCGATTTGGTCGGCATAGACATGCGGACCTGAAACCTCAACAGTTGCAGGTAAATTTAAAATGACTTTATTGTCAGGCGATGCTTCCCAAATTTCAGTCACTGCATCACAGACATCTTTAGCAACCTCTAATTCTGTTGCTGTAAAACATTCTGGACTGTATTGAAAAATAAATTCAGTTTCAGGCTGTTTGGCTGCATATTCTTTTACTTTGCTTGCCGCATTCATTGCCAATTGTTTTGCACCATTGGCATCAACATTCAATACTTTTTTACGGAAAGTGGGTGAATTTGAGTTATAGATATGCACAATGGCACGTTTTGCCCCTTGTAAAGCCTCAAAAGTCCGTGCAATTAAATGATCACGCGCTTGCACCAAGACTTCGATATAAACGTCATCTGGAATATGACCTTCTTCAATCAACTTACGGGTGAAATCAAAATCAACTTGTGATGCTGAAGGAAAGCCAATTTCAATATGTTTAAAGCCAATTTTGACCAACATTTCGAACATTTTGAATTTTTGTTCGATGTTCATTGGCTCGAAAATCGCTTGGTTACCATCACGAAGGTCAGTACTCATCCAAATTGGCGCTTTATTGATTTCGTTATTTGGCCATTGACGGTCAGGCAAGTCTACACGTTGGTACATGCGACGATATTTTTTACTTGGATCAGCCAACATCATGAGGTAACTCCTTGTGTAGTTGTTGTTGCTCGTCTCTTGGGTAAAGGCAACTTACTACAAATATAGATTGTGTCTATCTGTTCAATTTACAAGTGTTTTTAAGATGAAAACACAGTAAATTTTCATAAATTTATACGTGGGTAACACGAGATAAATCTAAACACTGATAACTTACAAATGGTTTAACTTAAGATTAATTCTAAAACAATTATCTTGGAAATAATTTCCTTAATTTGCATAAAAAATATCAGTTGAGAGAAAAATTTCCTTTGAATGACTTAATCTTGAAAAATATATTCTTGATTGATTTCTTTTACGGTAGCAGTTCCCATTAATGCCATGGTAATTTCAAATTCTTCCTTTAAAATTTTAATCACATGGGCGACACCTAAAGCACCAGCAACAGAGAGCCCGTAGATCGCAGGACGGCCAATCAGCACTGCAGATGCGCCTAAAGCCAATGCTTTAAATATATCTGTACCACGGCGGATTCCACCATCCAAAAGTAAAGGAAAATCATGAGGAACAACGGCCTTAATTTTTGCTAAGGCGATCAGTGGGGAAATACTCGTATTGAGTACTCGCCCACCATGATTAGAAACGATTAAGCCTTTTACGCCGATTTCGACTGCTTTTTTTGCATCGAGTGGATGTAGCACACCCTTTAAAATTACAGGCAAATGGCTATGGGCAATTATAAATTCGATATCTGCCCATTTGGGTGCAATTTGCATTAAACCGTTGAATACAGGATGTTGATGCTCAGAAATTTCGGGTAGGGGAATGTGGGTGGGTGTATGGGGGTGTTGCATGCCTTCTGGCAATTGAAAATTCACCCGACGTTCACGATCACGAATCCCTGTATGCGGTGAATCTACTGTAATCACAAGCGCTTTAAAATTTTGTTGTTCTGCGAGTCGAACTAAGGCCAATGATTTCTCACGATCACCTTGCCAATACAGTTGGAACCATTTCAGCGGGTTTTCTTGTTTTAAACTTCGCATATCGGTATTGGTGAAAGTACTCAGTACGATATTACTTCCTAAAACTTCGGCTGCCAGTGCAGCCGCAGCTTCGCCCTCTGGGTGGAACAATTGTTGATGTCCAATCGGTGCAAGAAAAATTGGATGAGGAAATTTTTGCCCTAAAATTTCACATTCTGTCGAGCCTTGAGTTAAGTCATTGAGCAGTCTTGGAATCAGTTGAATATTTTTAAATTGTTGTAAGTTTTCTTGAACACTTTGCTCATCCATCGCCCCACCTTGCAAGTAGTGCCAAGTGTTTTCAGGCAGATGCTGTTCTGCTTGTTTCTCGTAATCCGCAATTGTCTGTAAATATGCTGGAATTTGAGTGAGTGGAGTAATAGGAGTATTTGCTGTTGTCGAAATCATAAATTGCCCCATTGACGAAGTAAGTTATGATAATGACTGGTTAAACTAACCACTTCTTCATTATCACCCAATTGCTGACGTAGTTTGATAATGGTGATATCTAAATTAAATAACATACTACGTTGCCAATCGTCTTTAACCATGCTTTGCATCCATGTAAAAGCGGCAATTCGTTGTCCAGACGTTACTGGTTCGACACGGTGTAGGCTCGTAGCTGGATAGAGAATTGCATCGCCTGCATCAAGTTTCACTTCATGACTACCGTAGTTGTCTTCAACAATCAGTTCACCACCTTCATATTCATCTGGTTCGGATAAGAATATTGTCATCGAAACATCTGTACGGATCATTTGTCCTGTCAGTGACGAATATTGCACTGCATTATCAACATGGTTGCCGTAGTTTCCTGAATCCTGATAGCAATTTAGCATGGGCTGTAAAATATGTTTTGGTAATCCTGCAGATTGAACTAAAAGGTTTTGTTTTAGGATTTTTAAAATCTGTGTGGAAATCATTTGATAGACTTCATGTTGCACATCAACTTGTAAATTATTTTTAATTTGTTGTGCCTGAGCGCCTGCACTGTTTCTACCATTCACCCAAAGTTTTTCATCTTCCAATAATTTTCTAAACTCAGAAACTTGTTGTTTGCTTAAGACTTCGGGGATATGTAGCATCATTGAATTTAATCACTCCTTGAAACAATATTTTGTGCAAATAAAAAAGTAGTATATTCACAGAGAATGTACTACTTTTTGACATTCAACTAAATGTAAATTTAATTGAATTTTAGAATTTATAGTTCAGCGTTAATGCTGCTGAACGAGGTTGTCCAAGCACCACACGGCCACCACCATTATTTAATGTACTGATATAGTCTTTATCTGCAAGGTTGTAGACATTTAAATTTACAGATGCATTTTTATTGAATGTATAACCGACTAAAGCATCGAATACTACATAGCTTGGAATAGAAGGCATTGCAGCAAGTGAAGTACTGTCAGTGATGACACGTTTTTGATCATCTACATAACGTGCACCAACACCAACTTTAAAGCCTTTAATATCATAAGTTGACCATAAGCTTGCAGTCCATTCTGGCGACCAGCGGACATTATTGGTTTTGGTAATTGCACCAGTTGTTGCATTAATACTGAGTTGATCTTCTTGCTCAGTTTTCATATGAGCAACACCAGCAGAAATATTCCATGCATCTGTAATTTTACCAACTGCACCGAGTTCTATACCTTTGACTATCGTTTTGCCTTCTTGAATGGATTCTTTAGTAATCACATCTTGAGTAAATTGGTTTTCATTTTCAGTATAATAAGCAGCAGCTGTTACAGCCAATTGGTCATTAAGCAAATCCCACTTTGTGCCTATTTCATAATTATTAGTTTCTTGTGGTTTAGCCGCAGCACTGTTAATCCCTTCTGGAGAAAGACTAAAGTTAGCACTTCCTGGAGGCGTTAACGATTTTGCATAAGCGGCATAAACACTACTTTTGCTTGTAGGCTTAAATAAGCCACCTAGTTTCCAGCTGACCAAAGTATCGTTTGCTGTTAAATTTGTTGGTGTTTTGGTGATAGCTAAAGTTGTTGCATTTGTAGCAACTGATAAACCTTTGAAATCAGTTTCATAATAATCAACACGGATACCACCACTGAGTTGGAAACGTTCTCCAAATTTCAATGTATCGAATGCATATAAAGCTGCTGTATCAGTCGTACCATTTGAATAGCCACCTGTATCAACTAAGTTTGGTAAAACTTGATATCGATCGGGGTGATATAAATTTGCATTTGGTGTGGTTGGTGCTTTAGTACCTGGTGTCTGCGTTGATAAGCTTTTTGTGTATTGTTGTTCTTTTAATAATTCTAGACCTAAAACAACATCATGTTCGATAGTGCCTGTTTTAACTCCCCAATTAATTGTACTTTGGTTTGCAATAATTTTATTCTCTTGGTCTACACCTTGGCGAGAGCGGGTTATGGTCCATTGCGATGGATCCGTGGAATTATTTCTGCTTAGTGTATTGATCCCTGTTAAAACACGATCCATTTCGGTTTTGCCAAAACGAGAGATATTTGTAAATTTTAAATTCTCAGTAAGGTCTGTCTCAACTTTTGCAGTTACTATATCTGCATCGACATCTTCATGGTCATCGATATGACCGTAATAGTTTTCGCGATCAACTTTAGGTGCTTTGGCTAAATCTGAATCTGTATTCCAAAAGCCTTTTAGACCAATGGTAGGAATACCTCCATCTGGAATATTACGCTGACGAACATGTTGTGAATATAAATAGAAACGAGTATCTGTATCTAAACCGAAAGCAATTGCAGGAGCAACGGCATAGCTGTTGTTTTCAATATAGTCACGGCCCTCGATACCACCATTTTGTCCCATAACATTTAAGCGAACAGCAGTGTTGTTATTGAGCGCTTGATTAATATCAGCAGACAGACGAGCATGTTCAGCAGTGTTATAGGTTGCTGAAATAGAACGACTATTTTGTAGATAAGGTAATTTACTTACAAGGTTAATATAGCCTGCCGCAGCTCCACGTCCTGCTTCTGAGCCAGAAGGTCCTTTGACGACTTCAATTTGCTCTAAGTTAAATACATCACGGCTTATAGCGCCTAGATCACGAATACCATCTACATAAGTTGATGTTTGGGTTGAAAAACCTCGCATTTGAAAGGCATCACCAGCACTGGTATTACCATTTTCACCAAGTTGTAATGTGATTCCTGGTGTAT
Organism: Acinetobacter sp. RIT698; assembly: GCF_009668065.1. NCBI lineage: Bacteria > Pseudomonadati > Pseudomonadota > Gammaproteobacteria > Moraxellales > Moraxellaceae > Acinetobacter > Acinetobacter sp. RIT698. The sequence continues at coordinate 41,813 of NZ_WJYH01000021.1, read as the reverse complement.
TACGCAAAGCCTCAACTAAAGATGTTGCCCCTTGTTCTTGTAATAATTCCTTTTTTATTACGGAAATTGTTTGAGGTGTATCAAGTAATGGTTGAGTATATTTTGGAGAGCTAATCTGATCTGCCTTATATGTCGTATTTTCCACTTCAGATTTTACAGTAATCAATGGAAGTTTTACTGGTTCACTCTCAGTCGTTGCAGCATGTGCAATAAAAGGAAGGGTAGCAGCTAAAGCAACAAGTGATTTCGCTTTGTTATGTTTACGGCTTTTGATATTGGCCATTGTAGGTATCCCTAAGAGTAACTTTAGAATTTCCATAACTGCACATTCATTTATGAGTGTGAGGAACGTACAGTAAATATGGAGGAAATGTTAAATCATGTAACAGAATTCTTTAGATGCGAATTCTAATGATAATTATTTTCATTCACAATGACTATAAATGATTATTCATACGGAAAAACTGTTTAATTTATTAAAGATAATTAAAGAAAACTATAGGGGATATGATTGATGGGGTTTGATCATATTGCTGAAATTTAAAGTATTTTTAATGAATGGTAAAAAGTAACTATTGGAAATTATAGAATTATTTTTTAGTAAGTATTAATAACGACGGAAGTTATCTTCAATAAAAGACACAACGAGCTAAATTGTAGGTAAAAAAATGGCCCCTATGAAAAGGAGCCATTTCACTTTAATTTTTAAAGTATTAACTATTAATATTTAAAGTTAATTGATAAGACAGCATTACGACCTTCAGCTTCTGTTGCATAGTGAGATGCATAAGCTTTAGTAAAATAACGCTTGTCTGAAAGGTTGTTTACATTAAGCTGTAAATCAACATTTTTGTTGACGTTGTAGCGAGCCATTGCATCATAACGTACATAACCTGATACATACTTAGTATTGGCAGCATCACCATAGACTTTGTCCATACCTAATGCCCCAGCACCAACAGTTAACTGTGGAAGAACTTGATAGGTTGTCCAAAGTGTTGCAGAGTTTTTAGGTACGTTAGGAAGTTGTTTGCCTTTCGCTGGGTTAGGGTATGTACATGTTCCAGCACGATTACATGACGGACCAGGGTTGGTCATTTCACTGTCTAGATAAGAGTATCCAGCCGTAATATTCCATTTGTCTGTAATTTTACCTGTAGCACTAAGCTCAACACCATCAACTTTACTTTCACCACCGTTGGTGTAGGTACCAGCATCTAATTGGATACGAGTATTTTGTTTTTCTGTACGGAATACAGCAGCTGTTAAGTTTAAGCGATCATTGAAGAGGTCCCATTTAGTTCCAACTTCATAAGTACGCGCTTCTTCTGGCTTTAAGTCCATATAAGCTTGTCCGATCGCTTCTGAACCATCACCACCATCAACACCCACTGGGTTAGCTGATGTTGCATAGCTTGCATAGATCGAACCATTTTTCATAGGTTTATATGTCAAACCAGCTTGGTAAGTAAAAAAGTCTTTATTACTTTCTAGTTTAGCGCCTGTTGCATTCGTCACTTGCTCAGTGTCAAATTTGTCCCAACGAACACCTAGGTCAAGTAGCCATTGTGGATTAAATTCAATATTGTCAAGCAAATAAACTGATGTAACTTTTGTTGTCGTCGTGGTGGTATTACGATTAGCAACTGCCGAACCTAACCATTCTTCTTTCGAATTTGGATTTGTTAAAGACGTACACCACGCATCATTGATTTTACAATCGCTGTTGAAACCACCAGTTGTAGTACCTGTGTAACCTGGATAAGTGGTCGTATAGCTACCTTTATCTGATTTTTGATCACTATATTCTGCACCAACATTAAACTTATGCTTAATTGCACCAGTGTTAAATTTACCAGTCAATGCAAGTTGATCTGTGAAAATATCTGTGTCAGTAATACGTGAGTTAATACGACGCCAAACTTTATCATTTAGGACATTACCTTTTGAGTCATCTGGTTGAGTCCAAAGATAATCATTCGTTGACTTGTTATACACTGCAGTATTGGTAATGGTTAAATTGTCAGTTAAATCATGTTCTAATTTAATTGTACCAATTTGGTTTTCTTGTTTTTGAAAATCACGATCATGTAAGCCATAGTAAATGCCTTGTTTAACATCTACAGGCTTACCAAAAGTTGCTTTTTTCAAAGCATCATAATTATATGGCACACCCGAATCTGGTGTATCGTCTGACTTTAAATAGTAGTAACTTAACGTCGCACGAGTCGCAGTGTCTAAGCCAAAAGTAATACTTGGCGCAATACCAGCACGTTTATATTCTGCGCCGTCATGTTGACCCGCTTTCTCATTTTGGTGCCCCATTACTGCAATACGAGCAGCAATCCCATTACCAAAATCTTTATTGCCATCTAGGGTAATACGTTGGTAGTTATCTGTACCACCCGCAACAGAGCCTTCTAAAGCATCGCCTTTTTTAGCGACTTTAGAAATCATGTTTACACTACCACCAACCGAACCAGCACCACCAAGTGAAGATGCTGACCCTTTGATGACTTCTACTTGTTCTACTGCAAACATTTCACGGTTTTGTGAAGTGGAATTACGCACACCATCCACAAACATAGAACTTTCAGAGTTATAACCACGAATAAATGGACGATCACCATTTGGGTTACCACCTTCACCAGCACCAAGGGTAATTCCTGGAACTGTACGGAGTGCATCTGCAAGTGTTGTTACTTGAGTATCTTGAATCAGCTGTTTTGAAATAACAGATACAGATTTAGGTGTATCCAAAAGTGGCGCAACAAATTTTGTATTGGCAGACTGATCTACTTTTAAACCTTGTTCAGTCGTTGCTTGTGCTTTAATTGTTGGTAGTTTTGCGATTTCGTCTTGAGCGATGGCTGACGTTGCAATAACTGAAAGAGATGAAGCGATTGCTGTAGTAACAATCTTTTTGCGTGATTTGATAAAAGACATACTTAAACTCACTAAGAGTAGTGCAAATTTGTATGCGAATAATAATGATTCTTATTGTTTATTTCATCTGTTTGAAATTGAATTTGTCGATAGTTTTAAAAGTTTATGATGAGAAAATGAATTGAAAATATGTTGAATTTTCACTCAACTTTTTGAATTTTATTTATTTAGTTTTATTTATGGATATTTCAAAATGTAAATAAATTTATTCTATTGTTACTAAAGTATTTGAATTTGGTAAATTTCTCAAAATATGCGGATTTCTGGCTTTTGACTACAAAGAAGGGGATTGGTTTAAAAAAGCGACATAATGGGGAAATCCGTGACCGAAATAAAATGATTTACACAGGTGTTTTGTATATATTCAAATGTTGTCATATAATGTGGCACTTTTTGAAAAACTGTAATTATTAAATTCTATCGAGGAAGCCATGCAAGTAACTTCTGAAGCGGTTTCGGGCGTTGCCCGTCGTTTAAATGTATCTGTACCGACGAGCCGTATTAACGAGCAGTTTGAAGCTCGCTTGAAACGCACTGCCAAAACTGTGAAGATCAACGGCTTCCGTCAAGGTAAAGTGCCAGTAAACGTTGTACGTCGTGAATACGGCGCTGGTATTTACCAAGAAGTTGTAAACGACATCATTCGTGACACAGTATTTGAAGCAATTCAACAAGAAAAAATCAACGCTGTTGGTATGCCAAACATCGACAAAGTTGAAAACAAAGATGATGCTTTAGTTTATCAAGCTACAGTTGAAGTTTATCCTGAAGTTGAAGCTAAATTTGAAGGTCTTGAAGTATCACGTAAATCATCTGAAGTAACAGATAAAGACGTTGATGCAATGCTTGAAAACCTTCAAAAGCAACGCGCTGAATGGACTGAAACTAAAGGCATGGCTAAAAAAGACATGCAAGTAACTTTCGATTTTGAAGGTACTGTTGATGGTGAGAAGTTTGAAGGCGGTGCTGCTGAAGACTTTAAACTTGTTTTAGGTTCTGGTCGTATGATTCCTGGCTTCGAAGACGGTATCGTTGGTATGAAGAAAGGCGAAGAGAAAGTGATTGATGTAACTTTCCCAGAAGACTATCAAGCTGAAAACTTAGCAGGTAAAGCAGCTCAATTCAAAATCACAGTTAAACTTGTTGAAAAACAAAAACTTCCTGAAATTGATGCTGAATTCCTTAAAATCTTCGGTTTAACTGAAGAAGAAGGCGTAGAGAAATTAAAAGCTGACGTTCGCAAAAACATGGAACGTGAAGTAAAAAATGGCCTACGTAACCAAGTGAAAGGTGCAACTTTTGATGCACTTGTTGCTGCAAATGACGTAGAAGTTCCTGAATCTATGTTGGCTCAAGAAATTGACCGTCAACGTCAACAAATGATTCAACAATTTACTCAGCAGTTTGGTGCTCAAGGTGCTAAAGCATTTGATAGCAGCATGCTTCCTGATGAATTGTTCAAAGAACAAGCTGAAAAAGCAGTTAAACTTGGTGTATTGGTAAGCAAAGTATTGGCTGATGCTAAACTTGAAGTAGATCAATCACGTGTTGATGCTTATATCGAAGATATGGCTTCTTCTTATGAAGATCCAACTGAAGTGATCGAATATTTCAAAACTGATAAGCAACAACGTGCTCAAATCGAAGGCGTAGTGTTAGAAGATCAAGTTGTTGATCATATCTTAGCTGCTGCTAAAGTAACTGATGAAGTTGTTAGCTATCAAGATTTGTTAAAAGAGCAACAAGCGCGCCAACAAGGCTAAGTTGTTTGATCTAAAAAAAGGCGCTTTGGCGCCTTTTTTTATGAGCTTAAACATGGATTTAATCATTCCATTCACAATACTTATGCAAAAAATATCTGATATTAAGTTGGGAATATTTTGCATTTTCAGCAATTATCCCTCATATTGTGAACATGAGTGAAGTAACAAGAATTCAGGAATAAATAACGTATGTATGTTCCATCAATTGAAAGCGCTTTGGTGCCAGTAGTCGTAGAACAATCTTCACGTGGTGAGCGTTCTTTCGATATTTTTTCACGTCTTTTACGTGAACGTGTGATTTTTTTAACTGGTGAAGTTGAAGACAACATGGCGAATCTTATTGTCGCGCAAATGCTGTTTTTAGAAGCTGAAAATCCAGATAAAGATATCCATTTATATATCAATTCACCTGGTGGTTCAGTGACTGCGGGTATGGCAATTTACGATACTATGCAATTTATTAAGCCTGATGTAGTGACCTATTGTATGGGTCAAGCTGCATCTATGGGGGCTTTCTTATTAAATGCTGGTGCAAAAGGTAAGCGTTATTGCTTGGAAAATGCGCGTGTGATGATTCACCAACCATTGGGTGGTTTCCGTGGTCAAGCATCGGATATTGAAATTCACGCACGTGAAATTTTATTCATCAAAGAACGTTTAAATCGTTTAATGGCTGAACATAGTGGTCAAGATTACGAAACTGTCGCTAAAGATACAGATCGTGATAATTTTATGACTGCACAGCAAGCAAAAGAATATGGTTTAGTGGATCAGGTATTAAGTAAACGACCTCAAGACTAAACATTTATAGATAAGATTTAAGAATTTGGAGTGAAAATGTCCGATCTTCCTCAAGGACAAAAGCATTGTTCATTTTGCGGTAAAACGCAGTCTGAAGTCGGTAAGCTGATTGCAGGCGAGGACGCATATATTTGTAATGAATGCGTGGATGTGTGCTTAGACTTAGTGCAAACGAGTCAACAGGTGGAAACAGGCGATTGGGCAACACGTCCATTGCCAAAACCACATGAAATTCGTGCGGCTTTGGACCAATATGTAATTGGTCAAGACACTGCAAAGAAAACACTTTCAGTAGCAGTGTATAACCATTACAAACGTTTAAAAGTATCTCAAACAGGTCACAAGCCTAAAGATGCGGTTGAAATTGCTAAAAGTAATATTTTGCTGATTGGACCGACAGGTTCAGGTAAAACATTGCTTGCACAGACACTTGCGCGTTTGCTTGATGTACCTTTTGCAATGGCTGATGCAACAACATTGACTGAAGCTGGTTATGTTGGTGAAGATGTTGAAAACATTATTCAGAAACTTTTGCAAAAAGCAGATTACGATGTAGAAAAAGCACAAAAGGGCATTATCTATATTGATGAAATTGACAAGATTACCCGTAAATCTGAAAACCCTTCGATTACACGTGATGTGTCTGGTGAGGGCGTGCAACAAGCATTGTTGAAAATGATTGAAGGTACTGTTGCGTCAATTCCGCCTCAAGGTGGACGTAAACATCCACAGCAAGAGTTTATTCAAGTCGATACTGCAAATATCTTGTTTATCTGTGGTGGTGCGTTCTCTGGTCTTGAAAAAGTTGTTCAACAACGTCAAGAAAAAGGTGGCATTGGTTTCACCGCAGACGTAAAGAATAAAGACGATAGTAAGAAAGTATCTGAATTATTCCGTCAAGTTGAAGCCGCAGATTTGGTGAAATTTGGTTTAATTCCAGAGTTCATTGGTCGTTTACCTGTGATTGCAACCCTTGAAGAGCTTGATCAAGAAGCCTTGATGCAGATTTTAACTGAACCAAAAAATGCATTAACTCGTCAGTATCAATATCTCTTTGAGATGGAAAATGTAGACCTTCTTTTTGAAGACTCTGCTTTACGTGCGATCGCGAAAAAAGCGTTAGAGCGTAATACAGGTGCGCGTGGTCTGCGTTCTATTTTAGAAAATGTATTGCTTGAAACCATGTATGACTTACCAAGTCGTTCAGACATTGGTACTGTGATTATCAATGAAGCGGTGATTAATGATAAAGCTGCACCAGAGTTCAAGTCTGAACGTCAACCAAAGCATGAAAATACTGAAGTTGAAAAAGTAGATTTGAAGGTATTAGATTCAAAATCAGCTTAAAAGTCTGATTCTGATTCATCCTCAGTGCAATTCATCTGAAACGTGCAAGTAGCTTGACTATTTGCACGTTTTTTATTTTTAAATGGTCATTGAAATGTTAAGCTGGCTGTAGATAATAGGGTTTATTAAAAACGAAAATAAAAAATACGCGGTGAGGGAAAATCATGCGTTACATCGGTCTAGTCGTTTTGATCAGTTGTGGGTTGGCAGCTTGTCAAAGTCATCAATCTGTTGAACAGCAACCTGCAAAAGTTGTTTCAACTTTAGATCCAATCGATTTCAAAAAAGAAGATTCGTTGGTTCATGAAAAGCTTGAACAATATAAAGTTGCATCCTTCTCTACGGGGTCTTGGGTCAATCAAAAACCGGGGCAATACTTTAAGCTGGTTAAACCACAGAATCCTCAAGCTGCAATTGTGTATTTTTATCGACCAGACAGTCGTTGGAATAGACAAGAAATTATTCCAAACAATTTTTTTCTGAATGGTAAGAAAATTCCAAGCTTGATCAGTAATCATTATTACTGGATTGAACTGGCTGAAGGTGACTATAAATTAAGTCTCAGTCGCCCATTAACGGTTTTTCATTTCCAGAAACCCAAAGTTGCTTACTTCTCAGTAGAAGCTGGCGGGCAATATTTTGTCAAATATGAAGAAGAAAAATTTCGCGGTGGACCAAATGGTGAAGCAGGGTTATTACGTGTAGGGCCTTTAATGCAAATGCCTACCCGACAAGGCTTAAAAGAAATTGCAATGACTCAGCTAAAGACTCCTGGCCTTAATTTCGTGGCTGAAGTGACTGCGGATGGACGAGTGATCAAACCTAAAGAAAAAATCAAAGGTGAACCGTACAAAGTGAGTGATGATGTGCACTTGGGGCAGCAGTTTAAACTTTGGAACCCAATGACTTGGTAATCTATCGCTAGATGATGTTTGATATAGAAAAGAGAGCGAGGCTCTCTTTTCTTATTTATTTTATTGAGTATTTGCAGCCTTTTTTAAAGCATCTAATTTTTTAGTCACTTCTTTAAAGTCTTCAGATGCAGTTTGTACACTTTTTATCAGTTGGCTATTCATGACTTTCATGGTTTCTTGGGCAACTTGAGGTGTTTTTTTCAAAATCGACTGTCCAATTGCACTTGAATAAAAATCAATTTGAGCTTGAACTTCTTCAGCACTGTATATGTCTTTATAAATCTTAAGATAAATTGGTTTGATTTGATCCCACGCAACAGTTTTTTTACTTTGCTCATACATTTTGTCAGCAAGCTCATTTGCGACAATTTGTTCTTGTGGGTTGAGCTGATCTTTTTTTACTGTCATTTGAATGATCTGGTAAGCTTGTTGATCCAGCTGAGGACGAATCTGTTGTATGGTTTCTTGTAGCAGTTCATCAATATTCATAACTTTCAATAATTGTTGAACTTGTTGATCTGAAGCGGGTGCTGCAAAAGCAAAATTTGTGCTGATACATGCGCTTGCAAATAGTAAGTGTTGGAGTAATTTCATAAAATACCTATATAAGTTCTGGTTGTAATTCACATCATAAAATGGTTGAGTAAAAGCTTATTCAACTTGAAGAATTGGCTTTAAAATCGTTTCCATTTTTTCTTTCAGGGCTTTTTGATTTTCTACTTTTAGCATTTTTTCTTGAGAAAACTTTGCGGTTTCTTGCATGACTTCTGTCATAAGCGTGTTCATCTTTTGATTGATGGATTGTCCAATCGGTGTACTTAAAAAAGCGATATTGGCTTGAACTTCTTCTTCAGTAAAGGTCTTTTTAAATAATGATTTAAACATGTTGAGATATTCTGGGTCAGTCACCAGCTGCTGTTGAATATCACTATACAGCGCACTAATTTGTAGTGCTGCATTTTGCTGATCGATATTCAATGTTTGAGCCCCTGTCACTTGGCGAACAAGAGCTTCTGCTTGATCGTCAAAGTAGGGTTGCATATCACGAGTACTTTGTTTGAATATCTCTGAGATATTGGAGAGTTGCATCAATTTGTCGACACTTTTATCTGTTGCTGGAGATGCAAAACTTGACACTGTGATACAGCATAAACTTAAAGTTAAAACTAACTGCTTAATTTTCATAGGTTTTCCTTTATTTATTTTCATCTAAATGATGCAATTGCTGAATAATTTCTCCAATTTTATTGCGATATTGTTGGATAAATTGAGGGTCATTGATTGCCTTATGAATAGCAGCATTGCTTTCTATGAATATTTCTGTGTCAATATTGGCAAGTTTTGTGTACAGCTCTTGGCTTGACGTTGTGTCACGCTGAGAGAGCATTTCAATTTCTTGAGAACTTAACGATTCTAAAAGAATTTGTTTGGTTTGGGCGATAAATTGTGGATCTCGGAGAATATTTTCTGGTATTGCTTGATAAATTTCTACAATTTGAGGGATGATTTGTTTTTCTTTATCAGTGAGTTCTATTGTACTTAATCCGTTTTTGATTAAATTTTGTGCTTGACTTTGATAAATCCTTTTTGCACTTTCATTGTATTGTAGGCGCCATATTTGATTGGTAATGATACCTTGTGCTAGTCGCTCAACGGCATCACTATCAGTGTTTGAGGCAAAACTTTGAATAGAGATCAAGCATAAAAATAACCCCGGAAAAATAATATATTTTATAAAGTTCATGATCTGACCCAAAATAAAAAGCACTCTAATCATAGAGTGCTTTTTAAGTGATGCTCAAGCTTAATCTAAGCTTTAGATCAGATTATTGTGCAACAGCATCAACCACTGGGATTTTACCAATTTTGGCTTGCCAGATTTTAGGTGCAGTCGCATGAATAGAAGTACCATTGACATCAACTGCAACAGATACAGGCATGTCTTGTACTTTAAATTTATAAATAGCTTCCATACCTAAGTCAGCAAATGCAACAACTTCTGCTTCACGAATGGCTTTAGATACTAAATAAGCAGCACCACCAACAGCCATTAAATAAGTCGCTTTATTGTCTTTGATTGCTTCAACAGCAGCAGGTCCACGATCCGCTTTACCAATCATACCGAACAAGCCAGTCGCTTCAAGGACTTGACGTGTGAACTTATCCATACGCGTTGCTGTTGTTGGACCAGCAGGGCCTACAACTTCATCGCCTACAGGATCTACAGGTCCCACGTAGTAAATGAATTTACCTTTGAGATCTACAGGTAACTGTTCGCCTTTATTTAACATGTCAACCATGCGTTTATGCGCAGCATCACGACCTGTATAGATGGTACCGTTCAATAATAATGTATCACCCGGTTGCCATGAGTTCATTTCTTCCTGTGTGATATTGTCTAAGTCAACACGTTTAGATGTTGACGTATCCCAAGTCACTTCAGGGTAATCTGAAAGTAAAGGCGCTTGAATATGTGCAATCCCTGAACCGTCTAACTGGAAGTGAGCGTGACGAGTTGCAGCACAGTTTGGAATCATACCGACTGGTTTACCAGCAGCATGACAAGGGTAGTCTTTGATCTTAATATCAAGCACTGTGGTTAAACCACCAAGACCTTGTGCACCGATACCCAATGCATTTACTTTTTCAAAGATTTCAATACGCAGTTCTTCGATTTGGTTCTGTGGACCACGGCGAAGTAACTCGTCCATATTGATTTCTTCCATGAGCGATTCTTTTGCAAGCATCATGGCTTTTTCAGCAGTACCACCAATACCAATACCGAGCATTCCTGGAGGACACCAACCCGCACCCATCGTTGGTACAGTTTTAAGTACCCAATCTACGATCGAGTCAGAAGGGTTAAGCATTGCCAGTTTAGATTTATTCTCTGAACCACCACCTTTCGCTGCAACAGTAATATCGACTTTATTGCCTGGAACGAGTTTGTAGTGAATTACAGCAGGTGTATTGTCTTTGGTATTTTTACGACCAAAAGCAGGATCTGCTAAAACTGAAGCGCGGAGTACGTTGCTGTTTTCTAAATAACCTTGGCGTACACCTTCATTGATCGCATCATCTAAGCTCATGGTTAAATCAAATTTAACATCTAAGCCCACGTCAACAAATACGTTAACAATACCAGTATCTTGACAGATTGGACGATGACCTTCTGCACACATACGTGAGTTAATTAAGATTTGTGCAATTGCATCCTTTGCAGCTTGGTTCTCTTCACGATCATAAGCACGGCTCATCGCTTGGATAAAGTCTTGTGGATGATAGTACGAAATGAACTGAAGCGCGTCCTTGACCGATGTGATCAAGTCATCTTGTTTGATAATAGTTGTCATATCAAAAATCTCTTGAGCGGGCTGTTAGCTAGCGGGCTAAATTATACGTGATATTGCTTGTTTTGTGGTGGCTTAGATCTAATTTCAGCCTAAAGTTTTATGATTTTATTTGAGAAACTCAGCTTATATTTTGGTTGATCAAGTCAACTTTTCTACTTTTTATATAAATGATGATAAAGCAGTATTGAAATAAATTTTCAGATTTTACAGAGTGAAAAGCTCTATACTCTGTTGAGTCAAAAGCTTGGGCTGAATAACAACAACATGGAAAACTATACGGATCTTGCGGAAAATATTATTGAAATATATAAAAAGCATGCTCGTGCATGGACTCAATTACGCGGGAAGTTTCTTTATGAAAAAGCGTGGTTGGATCGCTTTTTAACTTTAATTCCAGCTTACTCCCATATTCTGGATTTGGGCTGTGGCTCTGCAAAACCAATTGCTGCTTATTTGATTGAGCAAGCGAATACTGTGACAGGTGTTGATAGTTCTGATGTGATGATTGAAATGGCGAAAAAGAATTTTCCTGAGCACACTTGGATTTTAGCTGATATGCGAACAGTAAATTTAAATCGCAAGTTTGATGCAATACTCGCTTGGGATAGCTTTTTTCATCTTACACAACAAGATCAGCGAGATATGTTTGAAATTTTTAATCAATATACAAAAGCTGGTGCTGCTTTAATGTTTACCAGTGGACCATCACAGGGTGAAGTGGTTGGAGAGATGTTTGGCGATGCGCTATATCATGCCAGCTTATCATCCGCTGAATATCATGAATTATTTAAAAAGTATAATTTTGAAGTGATAAAGATGATTGCTGAAGATCGTGATTGTACAGGGCATACTGTTTGGTTAGCCAAGCGAATATAAAATATTTAGATGAAAGTAAATTAAGCAACAAATAAAACGATATCTAAAAATTTTAAGATTATCAAAATAAGAGACTCATATGTTTAAATTATGAGTATTAAAGTTATTTTTTAGTTTAATTTATTAATAAGAGAAAAATAATCCTATCCACTTTAATGTACTTTTCACGGTTATTTTTTAAACCATCATCATTTTGTAGTTAAATTAGCATGTTATTGTAATTTTTGGTGAGAAATTGTATTATAATGATAAATATTCTCATTATGTTTTTTGGTGCAATCATGCCTTTTGTTAAAAAAAGCTTAACTTTAATGATGCTGTCAACGGGAGGACTTTTCGTTTCTTCTCTAACATTTGCAAATACAGATAGCAGTGAAGAACAGAAAAAAAGTACGGCAACGCTTCCCACGATTGTAATTGAGGCAATGGCTGATGGGGATCCAATAAAAACATACGTAGACTATAAACAAGCCAATGTTACGAGAAATGGTTTAGATAAAAAAGATATACCTCAAACTGTTGATACAATTGATGTTTCGAAATATAAGCTGTATGGCGCAAATGATCTGAGTGTTATGTTACAAGGCACGCCGGGCGTTTCAACCAGTTATGATACAAGAAATGACGGAATCTCTATTCGTGGATTTAATGCTGATGAGAATGATATCTATCGTGATGGGATTCGTGAAAGCGGACAATACCGACGCAGTACTGCCAATGTTGAGCGAATCGAAATTCTAAAAGGGCCAGCATCGGTACTATATGGACGAAGTTCGGGTGGTGGAGTCATCAATATGGTGACTAAAGTTGCTAATTTTGACTCAAAAAGTTCAGTTGGAGCATACGCGGGTTCTTATAGCAATATTGGGGGAACACTTGATATTAATAAAGTACTCAATGATAACTGGGCTGTCCGTTTGGTTGGCGAGAAGTCAGATACCAATAGCTTTCGTTCAGGAATTGGCTTTAATCAGGAGATGTTGTCACCAAGTATCACTTATCGTAGCGACGATGAAAAACTACTTTGGACAACGGAATTTACTTACGATAATTTAAATAGAACGCCTGACCGTGGTCCAGTCTACAATGAACTGCCTGCTGGTGTTTCCATTAAAACAGCTTTTGCTGGAAGCAATGATAATATTGTTGATGAAACAAAATCATTTAGAACTGATCTGAAATATGAATTTGCATCAAACTGGAAATTCCATTGGGCATTGAGTCAGCGTGAATCTTTTCAGGATTTTGATAACTTCTTTGGTGGCACATGGTGTTCAGCAGAAGGGTTATTAAACGATGGAAAACCATGCGTGTGGAAAGGAAAAATACGTCAAAACTATGCTTGGCAGCAAACCACCAATAAAACATTAATGAATACCTTTGACATTACAGGGCAATTTAAAACAGGTGTTTTAGATCATAAAGTTATGTTTGGTAGTGATTGGTCAATTGAAAAAAGAGAGCCAATTCTTGGGAATTATTCAAGTGGTGATAAAGCGGGTCTTTATTATCGCTATGTCGATCCATTTAATACTTCTGATAATTATTTATCTGATGGTTGGTCTAAGCTCAATGGTTCTCGTCCAGAAGAAACAACGCACAGTAAAACCGATGCAAGCTCTTTAAGCTTCTTCCTACAAGATCTAATCTCATTCAATGAAAAATATAAAATGATGCTAGGTCTCCGCTATGATAGTTATGATTTTGCAACCAATGATATTCGTAATCAAAGTAAACGCTCATATCGAGATGATAGTGTAAGTCCAAATATCGGTTTCGTTTGGCAACCTATTGAAAGCCAAAGTTTTTATAGTTCTTATAGTAAAAGCTTTTCACCTTATGGTGGTCGAAAATTGTTAGGAGTGAGTACAACAGTAAATCCAAGTTTGTATGATGCTGAGCCTCAATATAATGAGCAATATGAAATTGGAGTGAAAAGTGATTGGTTGGATGGTCGTTTAAATACTCAGCTTTCTATATTTGATATTACTAAAAATAATATACGCTACCAGCCAGACTCTATTAACAGACCGAATGATTGGGAAGTGGGGCAGAAGCAACAATCACAAGGCGTAGAGTTTAGCTTTATCGGTCGAGTGCTAGATAATCTCTATGTGCGAGGTGGTTATGGCTATACCGACGCGAAATGGAAAAGCGATAGTCGTACTGGTGTAAAAGAAGGAGATCTTTTAAACGGTAAAAAACTAGCAAAAGTTTCTGAAAATACAGGCAATCTATTTGTTCGTTATTTACCAACAGAGAAATGGTACGGCGAAGTGGGGGCGACTTATGTTGGTTCTTATTACACTACGGATAAAAATTTGATCAAAATGCCAGACTGGACTCGTGTAGATGCTGCTATTGGTTATAAAGACGATAAATGGGGCGCGACGTTTGCTGTGAATAATTTAACAGATAAAGAATACTGGCGTTCAGATTCTATGCCTGGAACTCCACGAAATTATTTATTGCGCGTGAACTATTTCTTCTAAGCTTTAATTTCATTGAAAATAAAGCTGTCTGATTGCCATGATAGCAATTGAATCGATGGGGATATCAGTATAACTTTTAGTCAGCATATTATAAAAAACCACCCAATTGATTTGGGTGGTTTTTTTATGTCTAGTAGATCAGATTTAATGCGTAGCTTGTTGTTCTGACTGAATCGCCGTCAATGCAATGGTAAAGACAATATCATCTACCAATGCACCACGAGACAAGTCATTTACAGGTTTATTTAAACCTTGCAGCATTGGACCAACACTGACGACATTAGCAGAGCGCTGAACTGCTTTATAGGTGGTATTGCCTGTATTGAGGTCTGGGAAGATAAACACATTGGCACGCCCAGCAACTTGAGAGTCTGGTGCTTTAGAGCGACCAACGCTTTCAACAGATGCAGCATCATATTGCAAAGGGCCATCAATCAGTAAATCTGGACGACGTTGTTTGGCAATTTCCGTGGCTTTTGCAACTTTTTCAACTTCCGCACCTGCACCTGAAGTGCCGGTTGAATAAGAAATCATGGCAATACGTGGGTCAATACCAAATGCTTTTGCCGAATCTGCAGATTGAATTGCAATCTCCGCCAATTGCTCAGCATCTGGATCTGGATTGATTGCGCAATCACCATATACATAAACTTCATCTGGCAACAGCATAAAGAAGATAGAAGAGACCAATGAGTATTCTGGTGCAGTTTTGATCAACTGGAATGCAGGGCGCACCGTATTAGCAGTGGTATGTACAGCACCAGAAACCAGTCCATCGACTTGATCAAGTGCCAGCATCATCGTACCGAGTACCACAGTATCTTGCAGTTGCTCACGTGCTTGTAATTCGTTGAGTTTACCTTTGCGTAATTCAACCATTTGCGTCACGTAGTTTTCACGGATCAGATCTGGATCAATAATTTCTAAATCCACAGGGAGTTCAATATTACGTGCTTTGGCGACTTCAAGTACCGCTTCAGGTTTTGCTAACAATACACATTGCGCAATACCACGAGATTGACAAATTGCTGCGGCTTGAATGGTACGCGGTTCATCGCCTTCAGGCAGTACAATACGTTTTTTTGCAGCAATTGATTTTTGCACCAATTCATGACGGAATGCAGAAGGGGATAAACGAGGTTTATAGTCACCATTCAACATCTGGGTCAGCCATTCTGGATCAATATGGCTTGAAACGAAGCGAGTCACTTGATCTGCACGTTCAGTATCATCCACAGGAATTTCATTGCTTAGATTGGCAAGTTGCTGTGCTGTTTCAAAGGTACTGAGTGGTGTATGTAAAATCGGTAGACCATTTTTGATTGCAGACTGGCAGAACTCTAAAACCAATGGATTTGGCTCATGATGTTCAGTTAAAACTAAACCTGCGAGTGGAATGCCATTGCTGGTGGCTAAACTACTGGCCAATAACACATCAATACGATCAGAAGCACTGATAATCAGTTCGCCTGCAACGAATTTTTGTAGTTCATGTTCAATATTTGACGCAATTAAACTGCTGTGCAATACACGGCGTGTGTTAGCTTTGCCCTGATTAATCCATGTGGCTTGAATTTGTTTTGCTAGGTCTGAGATGCGTGGCACACTCAATGTATCACTGAATGGAACTAAGCCAATAATTGGAAACGCTGCTGAACCAATGTGTGCATAAGTTTTTTGAATTTCAGTTTTAAATTTTTCAGTATCTGCAACTAAACGTAAGCTTGGATCAATGGTCACCGGAATTTGTGCAGATTCAGCAGGTAAACCGCGGGTACGCATAAACAATACGCCTGCATTACGCGATGATGATGCACCACCAAAATTGCGTACTTGTGCTTCAACTTTTTCAGCAGTTTGTTCTGGTTTTTCGATATTGGCATTGCTGACAAATACAACTTTGGCATCTAAAGCTTGCGCCAAAGAGGCATTTAAATCACTGGCAAAAGCATCACGTGCAGTAGGGACTAAGCCCTCTACAATGACAATGTCATGGGACTTTGCAATTTGGCGTTGTAAGCTGACTGCTTCTTCAAGGAGCTCATCAGTTTCACCATCATTGAGCTGTTGCGTGATTTTTGTATAAGCTATCGGTTCAACCGTATCTAATTTTGAGATATGACGGTAAAGCGCAGTGGTACGGTCTGGTTCAGCAACTAATTCTTGTGAAAATGGTTTTACAAAGCCTGCTTTAACGCCTTGGCATTCCAATGCATAGACTAAACCTAAACACGCAGACGTTAAGCCTACGCCTTCCCCAGTTGGAACCAATAAAATTGTTTTCATAGACGATTCTTTAATCAGTAAAAATATGTGAATTTATGGATAAATTGAAGATGAATATCTCCAATCATCTGTTTCACTCAACATCTTTTTAGTGGTGTATACAGTGATCGCAAAACGATATTCATCTACAAGACTGGTTTATATATTTATGCCAGCTTAAACGATTACAAAACAGCTTTATATCAAAAATCTGGTCAAGATCATTTTTAATAACGAGCTTGAGTATACTGCTATTTCAACATGTATACCCAAAGCTCGTACAAGACTTACGACGGCTTAAGCTGTCGCAATATCAGATTCAGGCTTTTTTGCGGCCTGTTGTACCTCGTGTTCTACAACATGAACAGTTTCTTTAGCAATACGACCTTCTTCATCAGTTGGTATTACCCAAATTTGAGGACCTGTTCCAGCATCAATTCGACCTTCTGTACCACGTTTTAAACCGTCATTCTGTTCTTTGCTGAGGTTGAAACCGAAGTGTGGTAAGTAAGCAATCGTTTTTTCACGAATATAGGCAGAATTTTCACCAATACCGCCTGTAAAGAATAAACCATCGATACGCGGTAAACCGCAGCTTAATGCCGCAAGTGATTTGGCTAGACGATAACAGAATACTTCAATCGCCAAAGTCGCATCTTCATTGCCTTGTTCTGAAGCTTCAATCAAGGTACGCATATCATTTGAAAGATCTGATAAGCCCAGTAAGCCTGATTCACTGTTCAGCATTTTATCAATTTTATAGATGTCCCAGCCTAGATTTGAAGCAAGGAAGCTATGAATACTTGGATCAACATCACCACTACGGGTACCCATGACCACGCCTTCAAGCGGAGTGAGACCCATGGATGTATCGACACTTTGACCATTCCAGATAGCACAAGTTGAACTACCATTGCCTAAGTGTGCTGTTAACCAACCGCCATGTTTGTAGCTACCCGCAAGTTCAGAACCACGTTCAGAAACATAGGCATGACTGGTGCCATGGAAACCATAACGACGAACATTATGTTGTGTATACAGGAACTTTGGTAAAGCATAACGATATGCATGTGCAGGCATGGTTTGATGGAATGCTGTATCAAATACTGCAACTTGCGGTAATTCAGGGAATAGACGCATTGTCGCATCGATACCGACCAAATGAGCTGGGTTATGCAGCGGCGCAAGTGGTGTTGCTTCACGAATTTTTTCTACAATTTCAGGCGTCAATAACTCAGCTTTGGTTAAGGTACCGCCATGAACAACACGGTGTCCAATGGCTTGAGGTTTATACTGTGATAAACGACCTAAGATGGTTTCTAAAGCTTTTTCATGGTCTGCATAGGGAATTGAAAGCTCAAGCGGTTGATTGCCTGCCGTGATTCCTTTAATACGTGCATCAGCAGAGCCTAGGTTTTCTGCTAAACCAAAGATTCGATCTTCACGACGTTCAGAAACAAGCGCATATTTGATTGATGAAGATCCGCAGTTAATTACTAATACTGATGTAGACACGTTTGAATACCCGAAATTATAATTTAAAAAAGTCATCCTGATTGATCTGATTATGCTTGTTTATAAAGGGCAAATTAGATCAGCAGTCATGTTGTACCATGTGTAGTTTTTTTGTCCTAGATAGACTTTAGGTGATTAGACTTTTGGACTATCGACCTGATATTGATTAATAATTAATATTTATCAATTGATTGTTAAAAATTATCACTCATTGTTGTTTTAATCTATCAGCATTATATAGTTTCTTGTAAATAATCTTGTCCTATCCAAAGGTAATCTTTACGTCTTTCTAAAAGACAAGCACATATTTTTTATCAAAATTTTAAATTGATTGATGTTTTTACTGTGTATTAAAAATAAAAAAATCAGCACTTATGTTTGAGATAAATGCTGAGTCGAGTTATTCAAGCTTGGAATCAATGACGAATTTGACCATCACCTAAAACAATCCATTTTTGCGAGGTTAAACCTTCAAGACCGACTGGGCCACGGGCATGAATTTTATCCGTAGAAATACCAATTTCAGCACCTAAACCATATTCGAAACCATCAGCAAAACGCGTTGAAGCATTGACCATGACTGAGCTTGAATCTACACGGGTCAAGAATTGACGCGCTAAGCTAAAGTTTTCAGTGATGATTGCATCGGTATGATGTGAGCCATATTTGTTAATATGTTGAATGGCTTCTTCAATCCCCGTCACAATTTTCACTGCCAAGATTGGGCCTAGATATTCTTCATACCAATCTTCTTCACTGGCTGGTTTTACAGCATTGCCTAAGATTTTTTGAACATTGATACAGCCACGTAATTCAACGTTTTTTTCTGCATAAAGCTCAGCGATACGGGGTAAAAACTCTTCCGCAATTTTTTCATCAACCAACAATGTTTCCATTGCATTACACACACCATAACGATGTGTTTTTGAGTTTAATGCGATAGGAAGTGCTTTATGTAGATCTGCCTGCGCCTCAACAAAAACATGGCAGTTTCCATCAAGATGTTTAATCACAGGAATGGTTGCTTCATTGGTAATGCGTTCAATCAAGCCTTTACCGCCACGAGGTACGATAACATCGACATACTCAGACATGGTAATCAATTGACCCACGGCAGCACGGTCAGCGGTGTTAATCACTTGTACACAAGTTTCAGGTAAGCCCGCTGCTTTTAAACCATGTTGAATGGCTTCAGCAATTGCTTGATTTGAATTCAATGCTTCTGAGCCACCACGTAAAATGATGGCATTGCCAGATTTTAACGCAAGTGAGGCGGCTTCAAGGGTAACGTTTGGGCGTGATTCATAAATCATACCGACCACACCTAAAGGCACGCGCATTTTACCAATCTGAATACCTGTTGGACGGAAAGCAAGATCCGTGATTTCACCAATCGGATCGACAAGGCTGATGACATCTTTTAAGCCTTGTAACATCCCTTTAAAGCGCGTGGGGTTGAGTTCTAAACGATCAAGTAAAGCACTATCCAATTGATTGTCACGACCTTTGCTCATGTCAATTTGGTTGGCGGCCAAGATTTGCGGTTGACTATTTTCCAAAGCAGTATAAATCGCAGATAAGGCATTATTTTTTGCAAGTGTAGTTGCGCCTGCCAAAACACTAGCGGCTTGGCGTGCTTGCTTCCCTACAGTTTGCATATACTGTTCAATTGAGTCTTGCATAGCAGTTTATTTGATCATTAAAAATTTCCCTTTGATAGTAGCAGTCTAAGTAAAGCCAAGGAAGTATTTCACTGAAATAAACTTATTTTGCAGCATTGAAGCGTTAAATATCTTGCAAAATCTTTTGCCATTTAAACTGGATAAACGGTCAATTTAGCGATTGCGTATAAATCACACATCTGTAAGAATGAAACAATAAGGACATTGATGTGATACAGAATTCATGCGTATCACGAATTTGAAAGAATAATGCGGGTCAAAATCTTGCATATTAAAAGAATAAAGCAAGGATGGAGGAAGGATATGAATTCCATTATCCAAATGGACACAGAATCACACCAATCTTTATCAAGCTTTGGTTTTTTCGACATATACCACAAAAACAGTTTTAAGCAGGAGCCAAGAACAACTTGGATTGATGGCTGGAAAATTGAGTATATGGCGATCGCAGATCCACGAACAATTCACAATACACCGATTGTGATTGTGGGCGGAGCGTTCCAAAACTTTAACTCATATAAGTATTGTGTTGAGCAGTTCTTTGAAAGTGGCCCAGTCATTTTGATTGATTTACCCTCTATGGGCGCCAATCAACAAATCACCAATATCGACTCTGGTTTATCTGCGGGGACATTAGAATTACCTGATCTTTCTCGTATGTTGGGGCAGTGGCTTGATATTGTGGCGATTGAAAAGGTTGCCGTGGTGGGGATTTCTTTAGGTTCTGTGATTGCTTCATTTTTTGTTGATCAACGCCCTGAACTGGTCGAAAAAATGATCTTGATGGGGGTGATGCAAGAAACCCGTAAAAGCTGGCGCATGCTGTTAGAAGAATCATTGATGTTGATGAAAGAGCAACGTATGGGCGAGTTTGGTCAGGCCGTGATTTTGTATTTAGTCAATCATGCCAAGCTTGATAAAACGCGCATGTCGCCCACAGCCAAAAGATTGTTCTTTAAGCAAATGGCTGAGTTTTCAAATACTGAACAAGAACGTTATGAAATCAATTGTAATCGTCTATTGCGGTTAAGCCATGTACCGGTTCCTCAAGTGAATACACTGGTGGCATGTGGTCAATACGACAGTTTTACCTTACCTCATGAAAATGCAAACTTTGCTTTGCAATGCCCAGATATGCAGTTTGCAATGATTGCCAATGCCGATCATGTTCCACAATTACAACGTCGTAAAGAAACCATGACTTTATTCACCACTTACTTAAAGGGTGGGTCGATCCAAGGACTGGATGGTATTGTCAATTTCACACGGGAACAAATGCAGCATATAGAGCGTCGTGGTGAAAATCGTATTCAAGTGCTTGATCCACATCGTCAGTTGACACATCGCCATTCAAATAAAGTGATTCAGGTTGACGTGGTTGATTTAAATTACTTTGGTTTATTGATGCGTTTTGATCATCAACAAGATTTAGCTTTTGTAAATCAACATACCCGTGATTTGGCTTTAAATTTAAGTGATGATGAAGGTGAGTTTGCGATTGAATGTTTGATTTTTGAAACCTCAGTAGCTGGTGTTCGCGCACTATTTAAGCATGGTAGTTTTGAAAATGCAGATCGCTTATTACGGTTTATTGCACGCCAGACTCAAGCAGTGCAGTTATGTATAGCGCAAGAAGGCGCGGTGGCTTAAGCTTTTGATATATTGATCTGTTAAAAAACCAGTCTTTTTGGACTGGTTTTTTTATTTCTAAGAATTGAAGTATTTAAATCTCGAAGTGTTTACGTTTCGAAATATCAATAAATGATTACTTTAGCGTTGTGCATCAATCATCCACACCAAATCACCTAGATGTTCTTCAGTATTGTATTCAGTTGAATCTGTATTGAAATAGACACGGGGCTGAATCACTTCAACTTTTTGAAAACCAGCTTGGTAGATAAAATTTCTGACTTGTTCTGGTGTGACAAAGTGAAAAGTAAAAGCACTTCGTGACATGACTTTTAACAGCTTGCTGCTGTTCCAAATCACTTTTGCCAATTTATTTTTTACCGGTTCAGGGTAAAGGTCGGTGAGATAATGCAGACTGTTAAAGTCTTGCCCATAATGGGCAATCGATTGAATCAATTGTTGTAACAGTTCTTTGGTGAAGTAGTTAATTAAACCTTCACTGATCACGACAAGTGGCCGTTGTGGATCAAATACTTCAAAGGCTTTTTTAAAATCCTCTGTAAATAAGTCGACAGACAACACATCTGGGCTATTGTGATCAATTTGCTTAAGCGCCGTTTGCTTGGTTTTTGCCATATCGGGTAAATCTAATTCACGATAATCAATCAAGGGATAATGTTGCCTAAACCACCAGCCTCTTGGTGACAGTCCAGCGGCTATTTCCAATACTTGTAAGTCAGGAGACTGTTCAATCAGTTCAGCTAAACGCTCATCCAACATGGTATGACGTTGCTTGAGTGTGGTACGCATACTGCCACCGACATATTTTTCTCCCCAACTTTCTATTGGGTGGGCAATCATAGCCAAAGTTTTACCTTTGGATGTGGCAAATAAGGGATGAGAAATGCCCATTTGATACCAAATATAGCCTGTGTAATGGGCTGTAAATGAAATATGGCGGTGCTTGGAAAGTTGCTGGTCTGACATAGTTATCCTTAACTTTTATTTTTTCTAATGGGGTCATGATGAAAAGCAATTAAAACACGACTAAAAATTTAATTTTGCTTCGTCGTCTTTTTTGATCCTTTGCTATCCTCCATTTGAAAGGAGGATAGCTTAAATCTCTTTAATCATTAAAGGCTTAAAATTTGCCCCCGCTTGTCATCAAGAGGGGCAGGGAAATTGAGTCATTTAGCGCAATATCCTAAGGATATCTCTCTATTGGTTTTAAAGTGAATTTTTAAATTCTTCAATGACTTTTTTGACAGCTTGCCATTCATGTCCAAGATCAAATGTTTCACCAATGCTGATCTGAGGAATTTTGCCACGCATACGTTCTAAACGTGCTTGATTTGGCAAAGGTAGGTTTTCTATCCCAGCCAATGCAATACATGCCGATTCACGGTTATTGCACACCAAGCCCATATCACAACCTGCGTCGAGGGCAGCACGGATACGTGCATCTGCTCCACCTGCAACACAAGCTGCTTGCATGCTTAAATCATCCGAGAACAACACACCATCAAATTGAAGTTCTTGGCGTAAAATCGTTTGAATCCAGTAAGGTGAAAAACCAGCAGGATTTGGATCTACTTTTTCATATATGACATGTGCAGGCATAAGTGCATCCAGCTGGGTTTGTAGCTGAATAAAACTTTGCATATCATTGTTATAAATGTCTTGGTATTCACGTGGATCAATTGCTGCAGCAACATGAGAATCTGCTTTCACAGAACCATGTCCAGGAAAGTGTTTTCCTGTGCTTGCCATACCTGCACGTTGCATTCCTTTCATAAATGCGCTGGCAAGCGGCACAATATCTTGTACATTTTTTGCAAAGGCACGATCGCCAATTACATCACTAATGTCATTCAGATCTAAAACAGGTGCAAAACTAAAATCAATCCCCACTGCAAGCACTTCAATTGCCATGAGCCAACCACATTGTTCAGCCAAGGTTAAGGCTTTTTCAGGTTGAGTTAAGTAAAGCTCACCAAAATGCCCCATGGCTGGTAGTAGGGTAAAGCCTTGTTTTAGACGTTGTACTCGTCCACCTTCTTGATCAACGGCAATAAGAATGTCGGGGCGAATTTGGCGCATATGATCGGTTAAAGCGCGAACTTGAGCGGGTGATTCTATATTTCTTGAAAATAAAATCATGCCACCGACTTGCGGAGTTTGTAATAGTTCAATATCTTCTTGAGTAAGTTCTGTGCCTGCAATATCAAGCATCAATGCGCCGATCATAGGAATCCACGGTTGTATTTATATAAACTGGGAAACAATACCCGATTTCTGCAATGATTTGCTACACTTACTCAGTACAGATTATGCTAAAACTACACAACATAAACAGATAAAGTCGTTTAAGATATTGAAACTGTTGAGTTCAGATTGAAAAACGATATAGAAATTGGAAAACCCAAGGAAGTATTAAGAATTTATGAAAATTCAAACTCTCGCTTGCGCTATAGCACTTGCAACAGGTGGTTTATTCTTTACTCATACCATCAATCAGGCAATGGCGGAAACCAATGCTACAAACGTGTCTCAATCGATTCATCCTTCACAAGATCAAGCCTTAGTGACACGTCAACTTGCAACATTGATTGACCGTCAGCATTATTTGAATATGCGTTTAGATGCAAATACATCAAATCGTATTCTAGACATGTATATTGATAGCCTTGATCCAGAGCACACCTTATTTTTAGCTTCAGAAATTGAACAATATAAAAAGCAATATGGTGCAACACTCGGCGCAAAATTAAAAGCAGGCGATTTGTCTGGACCATTTGCGATTCATGCGCATTATCGTGCACGTTTAAAAGAATTTTATGAATTTGAATTGGCTGAACTTAAAAAGACCCAGAACTTAAATCAGCCAAATGAATTTATTGATGCAGATCGTGAGAAAGCTGAGTTCTTTGCCAGCAAAGCCGAGTTGCAAAACTATTGGCGTAAGATGCTGGTGTCGCAATTAATCAATCTCACTATTGCTAAGCAAGAAGATCAAGCCAAACAAAAAGCATTAAAAGATGATCCAACATTGGCTAATGGTCAAGATTTGGCAGCGTCAGAAGATCTTACACCTGTTCAAACACTTACCAAGCGTTATACCCGCCAACTAGAGCGTATCGGTAGAACCAAGAGTGATGACGTACTGGAACGTATCCTCAATGCAATGACCTTGACCTACGATCCACACAGCAATTATTTCCCACCTGTTGATGCTATGGAGTTGAATCGTCAAACCACCTTACAACTTGAAGGTATCGGTGTTTCGATTCGCCCTGAGCGTGGTAATGAAGACTATACCAAGATTGAAACCATTGTAGATGGTGGGCCTGCAAGTAAGACCGGACAGGTCAAATCTGGTGATCGCATTATTGGCGTTGCACAAGATGGCAATAAAATGGTCGACGTGATTGGTTGGCCAAGTTCTGAAATTGTTGGCTTGATTCGTGGTAAACGTGGCACCAAGGTGTCAGTGAAATTGTTGGCTGCGGGCGCTTCTATGAGCCAAGCACGAGTTGTGACCATTACTCGTGATGTGATTCAAGAAGAAGATGCCGGTGTGCGTTCACGTACTGTAGAGCTAACACGTGATGGTAAAAAACATAAGTTTGGTGTTTTAGAAATCCCATCTTTCTATCTGAACTATCGCGCACGTCGTGCAGGGACTGAATACCGTTCTGTTTCAGAAGATACCAATAAAGCATTGAAGTCACTTGCAGCACAAAATGTTGAAGGGATTATTATTGATTTGCGTAATAACCCCGGTGGTTCTTTAGAAGAAGTTGCCAAAATGATTGGGCAAGTGATTAAAGAAGGCCCAGTGGTTCAAATCCGTGATGGTAACGGCAATGTGAGTGTGTTTGAAGACACTGATGGTGGTGCGCAAACTTATTCAGGTCCTTTGGCTGTTTTGGTTAACTTAGCATCTGCTTCTGCCAGTGAAATTTACTCTGCTGCCTTACAAGATTACGATCGTGCTGTAATTTTAGGAAGTACGACCACGGGTAAAGGGACTGCGCAAGTTCAATTGGATAGTCTTGCCTATGGTCAAGCAACCTTAACGCAACGTAAATTCTACCGTGTGACTGGTGGTAGCACCCAAAACAAAGGAGTGATTCCAGATATCAAACTGGTGGATATTTATGATGAAGAGTTTGGTGAGCGTAAAGCTAAAAATGCTTTGAAATGGGATACGATTCCGACTGCACCGTTTAAACGTGAAGGTTCAATTCAACCGTATGTGGCACAGCTTGGTGAAAAATCAAAAGTTCGTGCGGCAGGTGATCCACAGTTCCAATATTTAGAGACGCGTAAAGCGATTGCTCAAGAAACTAAAGATCAGAAACGAATCTCTTTAGATATCGATAAACGTAAAGCAGATTTGGTGGCGCTTGAAGCAAGAACATTGGCTGCGGAGAACAAGCGTCGTACTGAAACAGGATTAAAGCCATATTCAAATTGGGAAAGTTACCAAGCAAGTTTGGATGCATTGGCTGAATCGAGAGCAAAAATGAAGGTAAACCAACGTCCGTCATTGCCTGAGGAAGAGACCTTTGTGAATGAGGCTGCCAATGTTCTGTTAGATTTGGCACATCTAACAAGTAAATAACTAAAAATTCTATTTAGGTAAAATAAAAAAGCATATCTCGGATATGCTTTTTTTATTTCGATTCAAAAAATAACTTGACGTTCAATAGGATAGTGATATTTTAAGTAAAACGAACGTTCTTTAAAAAAGGTGAACCTTCTCGCAATTTTGCGTTGTATATATAGAGGTTGCTTATAACAAAAATAGGTTCATTACTGGAAGTAAATTTTTATGAGTTATATGAGTTATGATAGTAATCTCGTAATAGGTTCTGCATGTATTGCAGTTATCATCTGTTACGTAGCTATTTCATTAGAACAACTCATATTTACCCAACATACCCCCCGCCTACAGAAAATTATCTTGTGCTTAAGTGGCATGGTTTTTGGCTTCGCGATTTGGGCAATGCACTTTGTCGGAATGTTGGCTTGTGATCTACCACAAGGTTATTCCTTTGATCTAACATTAACCGTGATTTCCTATATTATTGCCGCATTGGCTTCGACTTTTGCGATATGGTTGACCACTCAAGAAACCTTGCCGATTGTACGGTTGATTTTAGGTGGGTTGTTGATGGGACTGGGAATTTCAGGGATGCATTATATTGGCATGCTGGGATTAACTATTCCAAATCAACAAGTTGATTATGATGCTATTTTGGTGATGCTCTCTGTCATCATTGCAATTAGTGGTTCTGGCTTGTCTTTCTGGCTCGCATTTAAATATAAGAATTCTTTTAACCATAAGATGCTTTATAAAATTGCTGTATCGATCATGATCGCTCTCAGTATTGTGGGAATGCATTATATCGGTATGGCAGCAGCAACGATCTCATCGGTGCATGACCATCATTTTGGAAGTCAATTACACGAAGGGCAAGGTATTTTATTGTTTACCATTATTTTTGTAGCGAGTTTAATACTTGTTTCTGCTTTTTGTGTGGCGATTTTAGAACGAAGATTAGAAGAACGTAGTTTACAGTTATTACAAGCCAATAAAGAGCTTGAAGACTTAGCACTTCAAGACAATTTAACTAAACTTCCAAACCGATTATTTCTAGTTGAATATACTGATGCTTTATTTTTAGATTATAAGGATATCCAGTCTAAAATTGCTTTTATTTATATTGATTTAGACCGCTTTAAATCTGTTAACGACGCATTTGGTCATCATATCGGTGATGAGCTTCTGGTTAAACTCGCCCAGCGTTTATATCCGTTACTTAAGGATGGGCAAAGACTCACTCGTATTGGTGGAGATGAGTTTATTCTGATTCTGGAAGATTCTAATCGTAATGAAGCTGAAGAGATTGCCGAATTGTTCTTACAAAAAATACAAGATGGTTTTCAAATCTCAGGTAAAGAAATTAATATTTCTGCCAGTATTGGCATCGTATTTTTCCCCGACCACGGGCAGAACTTACAAGATTTATTGATCAATGCTGACTCCGCCATGATGCAATCTAAAGAGCAGGGGCGTAATACTTTTAGTGTTTATAGCAGTTCATTAGACCAACAACACCAAAGTCGAAGTCAATCTAAACTCATTAACGATTTATATAAAGCAGTAGAAGAACAACAATTTATTCTATTTTATCAACCTAAATTCACAGCCGACTACCAAATTTGTGGGGTAGAGGCTTTAATCCGTTGGAAGCATCCAACCCTAGGTTTACTAGCCCCGAGTATGTTTATTGATGGCGCTGAGCAAACCGGTCTGATTATTCGTATGGGCTATTGGGCCTTAGAGAAGGCATGTAAGCAAATTCAAGAATGGGAAGATAAAAAATATGCTTTTGGTCCCATCGCCGTAAATCTTTCAGCTGTACAATTTGAACATAAGCATTTGATTGAAACTTTAGAAAAATTAATTCAAAAATACCATGTCAAAAATGGTAATTTAATTATTGAGATTACTGAATCTACAGCGATGCATCATATTGATGACAGTATTCAAACCTTTGAGAAATTAAGAAATTTAGGTATTCGACTGGCAATTGATGATTTTGGAACGGGGCATTCGAGTTTCTTGTATTTAAAAGATTTACCGGTAGACGAATTAAAAATCGATCGAGAATTTATCCGTAATTTGTGTGAAGGTTCAAAAGAACAAATCATTTTAGAAAGTATTATTCATTTGGCGATTCGTTTGGGTCTGGTGGTGACGGCAGAAGGCGTTGAAACTGAACAGCAGGCGCAGATTCTTAAACGTTTAGGTTGCCAGCAATTACAAGGTTATTTGTTAGGCATGCCGTTACCTGTAGACCGTTTGGAAACCAATTATAGTATGGTTAAAGCCATACCTTAAATATAAAAATATTCAGCAAGCTAAAGACTTACTACTATCATTCAAAAGAGGTTTAAGCTGAGCTTAATCGCGTTTTACTTAACCATCATCACTGTATATTGAGATCTACGTTGATCTTTAAAACGATTTGCTTATCGTCCGTATCGCTCATCCTCTTTCTAGCATTTTTGCTATGCCTGCGCGATCAAAGTGCTTAATCATATAGCAACAATCGTTAAAAACGACGCTAAATCTGATACAATATCGCCAATTTTTGAATTCCCATTTTCCAGTTCAAGTACATATTTATAAATGTGTACATAACTGTGTACATATTGTAGATTTTTTATGTTTAAAGATGAATTAGCTGCGCAAGTCGCTCAGCGACGTACCTTCGCTATTATTTCCCACCCCGATGCTGGTAAAACGACAATGACAGAAAAACTGTTGTTGTGGGGTAAAGCAATCCAAGTTGCAGGTATGGTTAAAAGTCGAAAGTCAGACCGTTCTGCGACATCTGACTGGATGGAAATGGAAAAAGAGCGTGGTATTTCGATTACCACCTCAGTCATGCAGTTCCCTTATAAAAATCATGTCATCAATTTACTTGATACACCAGGACATGAAGACTTTTCTGAAGATACCTATCGTACTTTAACTGCCGTTGACTCAGCATTGATGGTGATTGATGGTGCAAAAGGGGTTGAGGAACGGACCATCAAATTGATGGAAGTGTGTCGTATGCGCGATACCCCGATCATTTCTTTCGTCAACAAAATGGACCGTGAAATCCGTGAGCCATTAGAATTGCTTGATGAAATTGAAAACGTGCTTAAAATCCGTTGTGTGCCGATTACTTGGCCATTGGGTATGGGACGTGACTTCGCTGGTGTATATAACATCATTGAAAATAAGCTTTATGTATATAAAGCGGGTTTTGGTTCGACCATTACAGATATTGAAATCCGTGATGGCTATGACTATCCAGACATTCGTGAAAAAGTAGGCGATTTGGCCTTTGCTTCATTTGAAGAATCTTTAGAATTGGTACAAATGGCGAATGATCCACTTGATCCAGCGGAATTTTTAGCAGGTCGTCAAACACCAGTGTTGTTTGGTACAGCGTTGGGTAACTTTGCGGTTGACCATGTATTAAATGCATTTATTCAGTGGGCACCACAACCAAAAGCACATCCAACACATGAACGTACTGTTGAAGCAACGGAAGAAGGCTTCAGTGGATTTGTATTTAAAATCCAAGCCAATATGGACCCAAAACACCGTGACCGTATTGCCTTCATGCGTATCTGTTCAGGTAAGTATGAGAAAGGTTTAAAGATGAATCATGTGCGCATTGGTAAAGATGTACGTATCAGTGATGCATTGACATTCCTTGCCGGTGAGCGTGAGCAACTTGAAGAAGCTTGGCCTGGCGATATCATTGGTTTACATAACCACGGTACGATCCAGATTGGTGATACATTCACTTCTGGTGAAAAACTCCATTTTACGGGGATTCCACACTTTGCACCTGAAATGTTCCGCCGTGTACGTTTAAAAGATCCATTGAAATCTAAACAATTGCAAAAGGGTTTAAAAGAGCTTTCAGAAGAAGGTGCAACGCAGGTGTTTATGCCGCAAATTAACAATGACTTGATTGTTGGGGCTGTAGGTGTACTTCAGTTTGATGTGGTGGCGTATCGTTTGAAAGAAGAATACAAAGTAGATTGTATTTATGAGCCAGTCAACATCAACACAGTGCGTTGGGTTTCTTGTGATGATGAAAAGAAATTTAATGAATTTAAGAAAAAGGCACATGACCAACTTTCTGTCGATGGTGGTGGGCATTTAACTTATCTCGCACCAAGCCGAGTGAATCTACAATTAATGCAAGAGCGTTATCCGGATATTCAATTCCGTTCTACACGTGAGCATTAAGTTCAGCTAACTTATTGCAAAATGTAAAAACAGCTTCCTTGTGAAGCTGTTTTTGTATCAAAATACAATGCTTTTTGTCCAAAGGGATTTATGCAGTGCAATTTTCAAAAAAAATAATTTCAGTGCTTTGCTTAAGTACAATGGTTTTGGTTGCATGTGATTCTAAAAAAGATCAGGACAAAGATGGTTCTGTATTACAACCCAAACAAGAAGCCGCTGAAGTCTTACCTTATTTAAATATTCAAGAAACCAAA
This sequence comes from Acinetobacter sp. RIT698, assembly GCF_009668065.1. NCBI lineage: Bacteria > Pseudomonadati > Pseudomonadota > Gammaproteobacteria > Moraxellales > Moraxellaceae > Acinetobacter > Acinetobacter sp. RIT698. The sequence goes on along the minus strand of NZ_WJYH01000021.1, from coordinate 11,146 downwards.
GCTGATTATGCCTTACCGTTTTGTGAAAAGAACAATTGCATTGAAATTGATATTCAAACCATTAAAACCCAAGACAATTGGTTAAATCAGTGGATTGCAAATAGTCAGTCCAAGGTGATTCAGGCACAGATTGATTTAAAACAGAACATGACCTTACAACAGGCCATTAATGCTTTTGTCAAAAAGTCAGATACTTGGCAGGAAGAATTCCCGAAAAATAAAGCCTTTGAACTGCATATGCAAACGCGTATGGCTTCACAACGTAATCAGTATGTTTTGTTGCAAGTTTCAGTCAATAGTTTACAAGCCGATGTCAGTATCAAAGAACGACAATACTTTTTTGTTGCTGACCGGAAATTGAAGAAAAGCTTAAGTATTTTAGATGTGATTGATGCTAAGCATCAGAACCAGCTGAATACTTGGGTCCAAGAAAAATATGCGGAATGGTTGGAAAAGCAAAATAGCGATGTGAAAAAAAATGCGCCTAAAAAATTATATTGGGGGCAAGCCGATTGGTTCTTTGATGGTGAAGGTGTTGGGTTACATTATCGCGCCAATGAAATTGTCGAAGATGGTACCCAGTTGGATATTTATTTGAGTAAAGAACAGACGCAAAAAATACTTAAGCCTGAAGTGTATCAACGCATGTTCTAAGGTGTATTCTGATCATTCTGCCAATTTTAGCGGGATTCTAAAGCAGAGCGGTTAAGATCATTGGTCCTTGTTGAATTGACTCAGCGATCAATAAACTAGGGCCATGTATTGCAATAACGCTTCAATTTTCATACAAATTTTGATTGAGGATTTGTATAGAGAAGAATAGGCTAATGAATATAGAGATTAAAAAATCTTGGCTTGATTCGTTGGATAGGTTTGTGAAATGTTAAATCAAAAAAGTACTTTAGCGCTTTCAATTCTGGTGATCACTTTAGGGTTAACTGCATGTCAAAAATCTGACTCGAAAAAAGCAGAACCAACAGTTGATCAAAGTGCTGCATCTCAAGTGCCTGATACATCAATGTTATTACAGGGCGATACAGAAAAAGTAAAATTGACACTACCTGAATGTAATGGCAATACATGCCCTGAGTTTTCTATAGAAAGACTAAAAAGCAATCAGGCTTTTGTAGATGAAACGATTGATCAAGCGATTCTTGATAATCTGGATAAAATGCTGGATATCGCGCAATTGAGTAAAGCAAAAAAAGATGCAGATCAGCAACAAACGGCTTCACAAGCTTCAGCAAGTGAGGTGCAAGCCAATAAAACCCCTGTTCAGCAATTGCAAGAGCGTGTACAACCTTATGCAAATTCATTTCTTGAGATGGATAAAGAGCTTAAAACATTAGGGGCAAGTGGCCAGATCACGATTAGTTTAAGTCCTAAAATTTTAAACGCAGATAAACCCTTAGCGACGGTGGTATTAAATACCAGTAGTTATTTAGGCGGTGCACATGGGGCATCTGCGCAAACCTATTTTAACTTTGATTTGGTGAGTAAAAAACAAGTTGGCTTGGATCAAATCATTGAAGCTAATCAAAAAGCTAAATTTGAAAAATTGGCACATGATGCATTTAAAACTTGGGTTATCGATTCAAAACTTGCTGAAAGCGTCAATGAATATGAACAGGCGTGGAAGTTTACATTATCAGACAATTTCTATTTGGGTAAACAAGGTCTGATTTTACAATATGGTGAATATGATATTGGACCTTATGTTGTTGGCTTACCGCGTTTGATGATTCCTTACGATCAGTTAAAAGGCGTGTTGAAAAGTCAATATTTCCCAGCGGAGATGCAAGTTGATCAGCCAAGCAGTTCTGCACCTGTTGCAAGTGGGAACGCGAAATCCTAATGTCTTGGCCTTTGTTTGATACACATACGCATTTTGATGTTCCTGATTTTGATCTGGATCGGGAACAATTGGCGTATCAAGCAAAAAAGGTGGGTGTAGAACATTTGATTTTGATTGGGTTTCTATATGAACGCTTTCAAGATTTGATAGACACTCAGCAATTTTTAAATCAGCTAAATAATGCGCCCCGTAGCCATCTTGCGCCGGGGTTGCATCCCTTTTATATCGAACAACACCGTCTAGAGCATTTAAATGCTTTGGAAAATATACTGAAAACTGAAGCTTGTATTGCAGTAGGTGAAATTGGCTTAGACACGTTTCTTAAACAGCATAAACAAGCTGAGATTTTTCAAAAACAACAAGATTTTTTTTCAGCCCAAATTGAACTTGCCCAACAATACGATAAACCCATTCTTCTACATATTCGTAAGTCACATGCTGACGTGCTTGCAATGTTGAAACAGCACCAGTTTAAACATGGTGGTATTGCACATGCTTTTAGTGGGGGAATAGAAGAGGCAAAAGCCTTTATTAAATTAGGCTTTAAACTAGGTGTCACAGGACAAATTACCAATCCAAATGCCAAAAAACTGCATGCAGTTGTACAAGCGGTTGGTGCGCAACATTTAGTGCTAGAAACCGATTGCCCAGATATGACACCACTGTGTTGCCAGACATCTGACCAACAGCATACCCGTAATACACCAGTGAACTTGCCTTTTGTCTTGGCGGGTTTAGCTGAAAGTTTGGCAATGGATCAAGCAACATTGGCAGGGATGTTGTGGAAAAATTCACATGAATGCTTACATATAGCGATGTAAATTTGAATAAAAATAACCAATCAACAACACCTAAAATAAATATTTGTCTTAGATTTAAACAAGTACTCCAAGTAGCCAATAAGAAAGTTAACGCCAAGCTGGAGGTTCAACCAATGGCAAAATATGGTCATATCAATCGTTTAAATTCTCTACAAGACTTAACTGTAGGGGATACAAGATATAAAATTTTTAATTTAAAACAGGTTCAAGCGAGTTTAGGTGATATTTCAAAATTGCCTAAATCACTCAAAGTATTATTGGAAAATTTACTTAGATTTGAAGATGATCAAACCGTGAGGCAAAGCGATATTCAGGCGATTGTCGATTGGCAAAAGAATAAAACTTCAGATCAAGAAATCCAATATCGCCCTGCACGGGTCTTGATGCAAGATTTTACTGGCGTACCTGCTGTGGTAGATTTGGCTGCGATGCGTGCAGCTGTACAGAAAGCCAATAAAGATCCCAATTTAATTAACCCGTTATCTCCAGTAGATTTGGTCATTGACCACTCTGTGATGGTGGATCACTTTGGGACAGATCATGCCTTCGATGAGAACGTCGAAATTGAGATGCAACGTAATGGAGAACGTTATCAATTCCTCCGTTGGGGACAGTCTTCTTTTGATAATTTTAGTGTGGTACCGCCCGGAACAGGGATTTGCCATCAAGTCAATTTGGAATATTTAGCTCAAGCAGTGTGGCTGGGTGAAAGTGATGGTGAGGTATTTGCATTTCCAGATACCTTAGTCGGTACAGATTCACACACCACAATGATCAATGGTTTAGGTGTATTGGGTTGGGGCGTGGGGGGAATTGAAGCCGAAGCGGCCATGCTTGGACAGCCGATTTCAATGCTGATTCCAGAAGTGATTGGTTTTAAATTGACAGGGAAATTGCGTGAAGGGATTACCGCAACGGATTTGGTTTTAACCATTACTCAGATGCTACGTAAAAAAGGCGTGGTGGGTAAATTTGTTGAATTTTATGGTGATGGGTTGGCATTTTTGCCTCTTGCAGACCGAGCAACCATTGCCAATATGGCACCCGAATATGGTGCAACATGTGGCTTTTTTCCGATTGATGAAATCACTCTAGGGTATATGCGTTTAACGGGTCGTAAAGAAGACCGTATTGCATTGGTTGAGGCTTATTGTAAAGAACAAGGTCTATGGCGTCATACAGGGGATGAACCTGTATTTACAGATGTGCTTGCTTTGGATATGGGAACCGTTGAAGCAAGTGTTGCTGGCCCGAAACGTCCGCAAGATCGAGTGGCATTGCCTGATATCCCACAAACTTTTAGTGCCTTAATGGCGCTGGATCTTAAGCCAGCTAAAGGTGAAGAAAAAGAACGTTTAGCCAATGAAGGTGGTGCAGGTACAGCAATTGATTCAAAACAGTCTGCTTTACAAAATGAAGAACCGCATTGTGTGATTGACGGTAAGCGCTATCCATTGACGGATGGTGATGTGGTGATTTCTGCGATTACTTCATGTACCAATACATCTAATCCAAGTGTGATGTTGGCTGCGGGTTTGTTGGCAAAGAAAGCCATCGAAAAAGGCATTCAACGTAAGCCATGGGTGAAAAGCTCTCTTGCACCAGGCTCTAAAGTGGTAACCGATTATTTAGAAGCGGCAGGGTTAATGTCTTATTTAGACCAGTTGGGCTATAACCTCGTTGGTTATGGTTGTACCACATGTATTGGTAATTCAGGACCTTTACCTAAACCGATTGAAGACGCTATTCAGTGCCATGACCTGAATGTTGCGTCGGTACTTTCAGGCAACCGAAACTTTGAAGGGCGGGTACATCCACTGGTAAAAACCAATTGGCTTGCATCACCGCCTTTGGTGGTTGCGTTTGGTTTATTGGGTACCATTCGTAGTGACATTACCAGCACAGCATTAGGGCACGATCAACAAGGTCAACCAGTATATCTCAAAGACATTTGGCCGAGTCAAATCGAGATTGATGAGGTGCTGCAAAAAGTTAATACAGCGATGTTCCATAAAGAATATGCGGCAGTTTTTGATGGTGATGAAAAATGGCAAGCAATTCAAATCCCTGATTCTGAAACCTATGAATGGGATGAAAACTCAACGTATATTCGTCATCCTCCGTTCTTTGAAGGTATTGATCAACCCGCGAAACCAATTAAAGATATTCTTAATGCAAATATCTTGGCCGTTCTTGGCGACTCAGTCACAACAGATCATATTTCTCCTGCGGGGAATATTAAGAAAGACAGTCCAGCAGGTCGTTATCTAGAAGCGCAAGGTGTCGATCAAAAGGACTTTAACTCTTATGGATCTCGTCGTGGTAATCATGAAGTGATGATGCGAGGAACCTTTGCCAATATTCGTATTAAGAATGAAATGCTCAATGGCGAAGAGGGTGGTAATACCCTCTATATCCCGACAGATGAGAAGTTAGCCATTTACGATGCTGCGATGAAGTATCAGCAAGATGGCACGCCGTTGGTCATCATTGCAGGTAAAGAATATGGTACAGGTTCATCACGTGACTGGGCAGCGAAAGGCACCAACCTTTTAGGAGTAAAAGCGGTGATTACTGAAAGTTTTGAACGAATCCATCGTTCAAATCTAGTTGGTATGGGGGTTTTACCGTTGCAATTTGTGGATGGTCAAACTCGTCAATCACTGAACTTAACTGGACATGAGCAACTGTCGATTTATGGTCTTTCTGATGACATACAACCGCATGAAACTTTAGATGTGGAAGTTAAACGTGTCGATGGTTCAATAGATCGTTTCAAAGTGTTATGCCGTATTGATACTTTGAATGAAGTGGAATATTTTAAAGCAGGTGGTATTTTGCATTATGTGCTGCGTAATTTAATCGCTTCATAGTCTAATCAACAAATCACAATATATTTCAGTTCTCCAAGCCCTGTATAGAATGCAGGGCTTTTTTTATTGTGTTGGAGCAAGACACGCTGTTGATAAATGAGTAAAATAGCGGGGTATTTTTGAGTTGATACTAGACATGACTGAACTTTTCCAAAATGATGAATATGAGCGCCGTTTTGCAGGCGTAGCCAAAATTTACGGAGAAGAGACATTCAATCACTATGAAAAAAGTCATGTCATGGTGATCGGTATTGGTGGGGTTGGCTCATGGGCGGTTGAGGCCTTAGCACGTACAGGGATTGGCGAGTTAACACTGGTCGATATGGATTCAGTGGCTGCTTCAAATATCAACCGACAGCTGCCTGCAATGACCTCTACTTTAGGCCATGAGAAAATTGAAGTGATGGCGGAACGTTGCCGTTCAATTAATCCTCGGATCAAGATCAATTTGATTGATGATTATCTCAGCCCTGACAATGTGAAAGAAATTTTAGAAAATGTTCCCGATATTATTTTAGATTGCATCGATGACGTTAAGGCAAAATTTGCACTCATGCTACATTGTCGTTTTAATAAAATTCCTTTGATTGTTTCGGGTGGGGCAGGCGGTAAGCTTGATCCTTTAAAAATTCGTGTTGCTGATTTATCTAAAACGGAACAAGATCCGATGCTTGCAAAATTACGGAGTCAATTGCGCGCCAAAGGCATTTGTAAGAAACCAAAAGAAAAATTTGGCATTACTTGTGTGTATTCAATTGATAATCCTTTTTCCAGTGCTGATGTGTGTGCGAGTGCAGGCTTGCGTTGTGGTGGATATGGTTCGGCTGTGGTGGTGACTTCTAGTTTTGCGATGGTCGCCGTTGCAGAAGTGTTGAAAAAGTTAGATCGGATCAAATAAGCGCTTGGTATTTTTAAGTAAAAGTTTAGATGCATTTAAAAATCATAAAAATTCAGTTAAATTAATCTGAAATAAACGCAATAACAGAGAACAATCAAAATGAGTTTTTTCAAAAAGTTATTTGGAAAGCAAGAACAACAAATACAAATCAATCGAAACCGCTATGCTGAATTTTGGCAATGGTTTGAGCAGCATCAACAGGATTTCCATCGTATTGTGGATGAGTTAAATCAAGATACGATTCAGGCGGATTTCTTTGATAAATTATCGCCTGAATTGGCCAAAGTTCATGGTGGAATTTTTTTCCTTACCGGGATGCTTGATCCAAAAACAGCTGAACTGATTTTAACGCCAGATGGTGTTGTGGCAAACATTGTATTTGTAGAGGAGTTGGTGGCAGCAGCCCCTGAAATTCCCGGCTGGAAATTTACCGCACTTAAACCAGCAAGTGATATTCAGCAAACCAGTATTGGTATGCATGGTCACGAATTTAGTCAAAAAACGCTATCGTTTTATTTAAAAGACCATGAAGAATACCCAGATGAAACTGATCTCGTGGTGGTGCATGATCAATATAATGAAGCTCAAAAAGCTGAATTCTTACAAGCGGTTTATATCTTTTTGGATAATTATTTGGGCGAATATGATTCGATCACAAAGCTAGATCAAGTTTCGCTACAGTTCAGACAAGATGCTGAAAAAGAATTAATGCCTATCGATCGTTTAAAGAATATTTTAATTTTAAAGAACAGTGAAATTTCTCGCTTAGACAAAATAACCCGTACAAGTACTGATGACGATGAGTATATCAGTTTGGAGGGGGAGACCAATGAAGGGCTACCTTTGGTGGCGATCTTAAACAGTACTCTTTTAACATGGGATCAAAAGGCTTCTCATCCGTGGATGCTGCTGGTAGAAATACCTTATGCTGGTCAGAACTCAAGTGGTATGCCGTCTGCAACAGATTATGAGTTGCTTAATGAGATTGAAGAAGAATTATTAAATGAGCTAAAGGATTTTGAAGGATATTTAAATATTGGACGAGAAACCGGTAATAACTTAAGAACCATGTATTTTGCTTGTAAAGAGTTTAGAAAACCCGCCAAAGTTATAGATCAGGTTGTTGAAAAATATCAGAACAACTTTGAAATCGATGTCAGCCTATTTAAAGATAAATATTGGCGTTGTTTAAATAAGTTTGGTCGTTAACTATGCTGAAAAGTCGCTTGAAATGCGCTATAGCATTCATACCATAGACATGGACAGCTTAGAGAATGAAGCGGCTTTTTAATCGACCTATCCCCGATCTTAAAATAACCCTATTGGCGATCCTGTTGATTGGCGGAATTGGATATTATCTTTATTCAACGGTTCGTCATTTTCAGGCGGTCAACCAATTGGATGAAGCTAAAACGACAATGCGTGATATACAGAACTTGTTGGGATGGTCAATCCTTCAACCTCAAGCGGATGTAATTCAAGTCTGTAATTTGCAAAATATCCAACAGATCAGCAAACAAGAAGAGTTTCAAAAGATCAAGCAACTGTTGGGCTGGAATGTCAATATTCAACAACACAGCAAATATGTTGAAAGCATAAAAGTATATGCTGCGCCTGATTTACACGGCTGTATTATACGTGCTCATTTTCGAAAAGACGCCTTTGTAAGTGATGATCTTGCTGGCAAATATATTACTTACCAATATGATTTTAAAAAAAACACCACAACATGTGTCACCAATATAAAAAAGTATGCTTTAGTGAAATCTTGCATGCGCTTGTAAAAAACATACTTTATCTGTTCCGCTTAATCAGTCCTGTAAATAAATAAACTCAGGCTGTCGGGGCGATTTACCTGTTTGTTTTGCGATAAAACCATCATAAAGATTGAGTAAAACAACAGCGCAAATAATACAAATAAAAACCAGTAATTGTTTGGATATGCTCATGCTATTTCTCTCTGATCTAAGTCACTTTAAGTAAAGTCTAGTGAAATTAAACAATCTAATCTAATATAGAAAAAATCATGATTGATCTAATTTTGAGATGAATATGGCGACATTCAAACAATTTAATTATTTGATTAGAATCGTAGAGGAAGGTGGTTTTATTGCAGCTTCTGAAAAGCTGTTTATTGCCCAATCAGCTTTAAGTCGTCAGATCAAGCTTTTAGAGGACGAAGTAGGATTTGAAATTTTTGACCGTAGTGATAAAAAAATAAAACTCACTCAAGCCGGGCAGTTCTTTTATGCCCAAATTAAAAATAATTTACTGAACTTAGATCATATTATTGAAAATGCTAAAGATATTGCAGATGGAAAAAATCGACTCATCAAAATTGCACACTCAAGTAGCATTAGCATGAGCTTAGAAAAAGTTAAAGTATTTGATCAAACCTCAAAGTATCTCAATGTTAATTTCGAGATCAACACCTTGTCATCTGAAGACCAAATTCTTGCACTGATGAAAGGAAATATTGATGTTGGTTTTATTCGCCCACCTGTCTTAAATCGCTTAGATGAGTTATATGCAACCACGCTCTACCCTGAGCCCTTATACGTTGCACTTCATCAAAATCATATTTTAGTTTCAGAACGCAGTATTAAAATCCAACAGTTAAAGCATGAAAATTTTGTTTCTACACCACATACAGAACGGGGCGGTTTAAGTTATTTGGTTGCAAACCTATGCTTAAGTGCTGGTTTTTCTCCAAAGAAAGCGGCGGTTCAGTCCCGTAAAATTTCACAATTGCAATTGGTGGCTGCTGAAATTGGAATTTGTATTGTTCCTGAAGAATTTAGACATATTCTGCCTAAACAGGTAAGACTGATTGCTTTGGATGCAGAAAATGCATGGTCTGATGTTGTGATGGTCTGGAGTAAAAATGCAGATGGTGTCATTCAGCGATGTACTGAATACATGATCAAACAGTTTCAACGATGATCTTTAAAGACCATCGTTTGATTGAAAAGATAGCTGTGGATTAAGATTGTATTGAATCGTAGAAATTTTCAGTCGTGATCAGACAGACTGTTCTCGAATATAATCCTCTGTACGCTTCATTGCTTCTTTAATATTGATAATGGCATTTTCAACATCTGCAAATGTTTTGGCATTACCGCCACTTAAAGCCTGACGCCATTTACGCGCACCGGGAAGATTTTGGAATAAGCCTAAAATATGGCGTGTAATAATCGATAGAGGTGCGCCTTCTTGCATACGTTTGGCAATATAAGGCAGCATTTGATCGATAATATCAAAGCGATCAGGTAAGTCTAAGTTCCAGAGTTGACCTAATTCTGCCAAGAGGTAAGGGTTGTGATAAGCCTCACGACCAATCATGACCCCATCAACATGCTTTAAATGTGTTTGCGTTTCAGCGAAAGTTTTAACCCCACCATTGATCTCGATCAGCAACTCAGGACGCTCTTGTTTTAAACGATACACATCTTCGTAGCGTAGTGGCGGAACATCGCGGTTTTCTTTTGGTGATAAGCCTTGAAGCAGAGCAATACGGGCATGTACGATAAAATTATCACATCCAGTTTTCGCAACTGTATCGACAAAATGTAGCATCTCTTCATAAGATTGCATGTCATCTATACCGATGCGGTGTTTTACTGTGACTGGAATATCAACTGCATTACGCATTTCAGCAATACATTCTGCAACCAAATCAGGCTCTGCCATTAAGCAGGCACCAATCTTATTGTTTTGTACACGGTCACTTGGGCAGCCCACATTTAAATTGATTTCGTCATAACCCCAGTCTTGAGCCATTTTGCTACAAGTTGCAAGATCTTTCGGATTTGAACCACCGAGCTGTAGAACAATCGGATGTTCTTCATGGTTATAGTCCAAATGACGATTTGCTCCGCCATAGATGATGGCACCTGTGGTGACCATTTCTGTATAGAGGATAATATTGGGGTTAAACAAACGTGCAAAGAAACGATAGTCACGAGTTGTCCAATCCATCATCGGAGCGACCGAAATACGAGGCGTTAAAGATTGGAGCTCAGACATACAGTCAACCTGAAAAAAGATAGAAAAAAAGCAAGTGCGGATTATACGTGCTTTATTTTAAAATCAATAGCCATACTCAAAAGATAGAATTTGTAAACCAGATTAAATTTTTGATTCTGATGGTGATTTTTAGGCGTGACAAAATTTTCCTTAAGAAATAATTTAGAGAAATCAGAATATTGGGTTGGGAAGAGATAAAACAAAAAATCATGAAATTTACAGCAATTCAATTTACGTATGTACTAAGGATTAAGCTGGTTAAAAATGCAGTGAACTTAGAAAAGAATTTCGATTTGAAACGAATTCTTTTATATATTACCGTTAGTGTGATCTACTTTAAATGATTGAAACTATAAAAATGAGTAATTGCTAGAGAAATACTGGCATTATTCATATTCAGGCGAACTCTACCCGTTTGTAGGCTTTAAAATCTACACCTAGATGTGATTTTCGCTATGGAGGTAGATACATTAACATAATTTTTCTTAAGTTTTTCTTCATCATAACATGGAAACATTATATTTGTATTGTGAACAACTGGATGTCATCCACTATTATAAAAAATTAAACTTCTCATTAACGAACTATATTGAATTTCATATGCTGAAAATAGTTATTTTTATAATTTCAACAATTATATTGTTAATTTAGGTAACCAAAAAGTTTTGCTGTA
>NZ_WJYH01000020.1:0-76615 GCF_009668065.1 Acinetobacter sp. RIT698 | reverse complement strand
GTGTATAAAGTGTATTTGTTAGTTGTGAAATAGCATTAGGATGTAAATGAGTTTCAGGTTCATCATATATAATCAAACTATCGTATCTGATATTTTTTATAATTTCGGTAATAATATTAAGTAAAATATTCTGTCCTGAGCTAAAAATTTTTAATGTATCACTAATTTTCGTTAAATTAATATTTCTAATCTGAGAATCATTTTCTGATATTAAGTTTTGAACAATGTCTTCATCTAAAAATGTAGAAATGGTTTTTAACCATTTTTTTGTGCGATTAGCTTCTTGAACTTTTCTACATGATTGAATTAACCGAGTAGTCAAATCTTCTTTTGTTAGCAATTTCCCACTATCATCTCTCAAGCTACAACTTATATAGTTAAAGTCAAAGTCGGGTTTAGGTAGAGTAAAATTATCAAAAATACTATAAGATACAGCGATAATTTTCCCAAATTGAAGTAGTTTGGGATAAAAAAATTCTTGATTTTTTTGTGATAATTCAAGGGGAAGTTTAGAAAGTAGCTGAGTTTTTCCACATCCATTTTTACCAATAAGTGTTATTATTCGATTAGATATCCAAGAATCCTCATCAAAGTCAAATTCTATATCTGTAAATTTTTCATCATATTTGGGTTTAAATTTAAAAGTAAATTTATATAAATTTTCTAGGTCATATTTATTTATTTCTAATTTTGCACGACGTATAAGTCGCTCTTGTTCGTTATCTCTTATAATTGATTTTTTAAAATTATCATCATTTTCAAAAAACTCTAAAGTATCATGAAAAAAAGAACAATCTTTTAAAGCTCTTAATTTTGAGTAAAATAAGTCACCAAATGTTTTTTTCAGGTTTTCATAATAAGATATATCCTCACCAATTGAATAGTAATCATCTAACTCAGTAAATGTATTTGGAATTACTTGTATTGTATTGAAATCATTTTTTTTGATAATTTTTAGGCGACCAATATGTACTTTATTATCATTTTCTGAAAAGTAATCTAAGAAAAAATTTGAATAGCTCCCAAAATCATTAAAATTTATATTGCTTAGAATAAAACAAGGGTAACCTATTTTTTGATAATTAATAGTAGTGTTGTCTACATGAAATAGTATTTTGTTTTTTGGAATGTTTCTTATATAATCGCTGCATTCACTGTTTTGAACTAATCTATAAATGGGTAATTTTGTGGTTGGTTCGTAATCCCATACCTGAAAAATAAAATTATCTTTTTTAGTTAAATCTTCAATAGAGTTACAATATTCAATTATTTCTTCGTTTGAAATTCTTACTTCAGGTGAAATAATTTTTGTAATAAATTTTATGAAATTATTGTTATCATTAGTAAAGTCAAACTTAATTTTAAGTAGCTTATGTATGGCATAAAATTTAATTTGAATGAATACTAACTCATTATGCTTTAGAAAAAAATAGGTACAATTTTTAAGTTCATAAATTTACAGGAGAATTTTGTTACTTATGGGCCTGTTTGTTCGGAAACGTAGAAATTTGTTGGAAGTTGATAAGAAAGAACCGTTATACTTCGATCATTTAGAATATTTTTTATAAAAATCAAATGTACTAGAAATAAGTTAAATTGGAACAGCATGGAAACACGTGATATTGTCAATGCCCCTGAAGTTAAAAAAACAATTGTAGAGCGTAGTCAACGCCGGAAAGATGATCCAGAAATTACTCAGTGGTTTGAAAAAAAATTCTTTGAATATGTGATTAAACAATTCAATCCAGTTTTTTATGTAAATTCGGTCTCTGCTTGGAAAATTTGTCAACTTCCACAGCCTATTCCTACATGGTTTTTGAAAAAGCTTGAACAACAGCCAGAACATCAGATGTTGTATGTTGATCCTTTACATGAACAGATATTGGAACTGGAAAAGCCCATTTTAGAGTTTTTTAATTCGCGTTTAAAAAGCAATTTAAAAGGCAAATTCATGAAAATGACCTATGAGCAAGTGTTAGACGCTTGGCATAAAGATCATGAAGCAATGAAAAAGCGTTTAGAAAAAGGACAATGGGACAGCAGTGAGCAGGCAATTGATGAAGTTTTAACTGTAAATACAGGCAAGTTTATTGAAATTACGGCAACAGGAATGTTGTTGCGTAAGGAAATGGCGTTTGAATCACGTTATATGCAGCACTGTTTAGGGCAGTTTAGCAACCTGATTGAATTGAAAGATGGCTATGGTGAATACTATATAACGCAAAAAGAGCAGGGAATATTTCGTTATTTTAGCTTAAGGGATTCAAGCAATAAGCCACATGTTACCATCAGTTTAGAATGGGATGGTGAAGTGTGGTGTATTGAGCAGATTAAAGGTAAGCAGAATCAAGCACCAGTTAAAAAATATGCAGATGATGTCTTATTATTTTTAAATCATATTCTACCAAATAATAATCATAACCCAGATTGTTTAAGTATGGGGATCGTCTATGAACCTGAGATAAATGAGGGTTCAACGGATCATGTCAATCAAGCCTTGTATTTTTATTTTCATGAATTGGATGATCCTTGTAAAATTGAAACGTTATTGATGAAAAATCAACATTTATTGGAACAATATGATCATCAAACCCATGTGATTCAGCATCTTTTGCTGGGACTAAATCGTCCAGAACATATCAGGCACCCATCAGAAAAATATATAGAAGAGATCGTTGCTTATACAAATCAACAGCAAGCTGAGAAAAAATTTGATTTAAAGGTTGAGTTAAGTCAAGCAAAGTCAAACAAATCGCTGTGGAGCGTGATCTTTAAGCCTTATTTCTGGTTGATTCAGACTTTATATGAATTAAGCAAGATTCCATTGCTGGGCTGGATGATTAAAATTATCGTCTATATCATTGCCTTGCCTTGGGTGTTGTTAAATTTAAAGCAGGACAATCGTAAGCAATGGATGCTTGCAACTGGTGATCTGATTTATTTTCGTAATCATATTCAATGGTATCAGGTAGATAGCTTAACGTTAGCGCATTTTGAACAGCATCCAGAAATATATAAAAAACATTTAAATCAATTGTTAAATATCAAACAGAAAAAAGCAGGCTCTAAAGAGAAACAGATTCGTTATTTTTTAAATCAATATTTTCAAATCGCTCAATTAGAAAATCTTTATTCAAGTAGTGAATTTGGTACTGCAAGTTATTTAAGAGATATTTTGGTGTTTAGCCATATTCAAAAAATATTTACTATACGGTTATTGGTGCAGTTCTATGAATTACAGGAATATGATGCATGGCAATATATTGTTGCTTCATCGAAGATTATTCAAGACTGTTGTTCTAGCTGGCAGGATATGGGTGAGAAATATGTCGCAGGGCGTGAGCTGTATTTGATGTTTAAACATTCAGATTTTGAAAATTATGATCGCTCTGCAAAGCAAGACTTACACTTATATCAATCCATATATCCCAATAATTGGTCACTTTATTCATGGAATATTGATTTATTCTCAACCCATAATAAAAACAAAGTAGCTGAATGATGATTAAATCTGAATATACCCATGAAGTATTTCGTAAAGATATCCATTGTCCGCAAGGTTTATTGGAAAATAAAAACTATGCAGAATTGGAAAATTTTTTCAATGTGTTATGGCAAAGTCGAAGTCATAAATCGCCGCAGCTTTGGGAAAATGAATGGTTTGATCAGCCCAAACAAATGTTTAAGGACATATTCTTAAATCACGGCATAACAGCATTAAAACATATCAATGAATGGCATTTGGCTTTTCCAGAAAGCTTTTTCCCTTATATTGTTCGTGTGCGTTATTGGGCTTTTTGGGCAGCTGAATATCGTGGGCAACAATGGTCAAGCAATGTTACAGATGAAATGTGGGATTGTGCAAGAGAGGCGCAAAAGCAGTTGTATGCTTCTGCAATGCAAGCTTTTGCATTTAGTGCGGAGACATGGACAATTGCACTGCATTTATTAAATTCGGCAGTTCACTTGGATGAACCTGAATGGTTTGCAGAGTGGATGCTTAAGCGTCGATATCCTTCAAATTTAGTCCATAAAATAAAACCTTCAGCCCAAGCAATGGCGCAAAAAAGTGGCTTAAATCAAGATTTAAAAATTGATTTACCCCAAGATGTGCCTCAACTTTTACAAAAATATCTAAATTTGAAAGAAGAAATTGATTTACCTCAAGCAGATGCCGCCTTTTGGTTAAAAATATTTATAGAAGAATCAGGTTTTGGCTTGCTTGCAGTAAGAGATTATTGCTGGTATCTCTTGCCACGATGGGGACACGATCATCAGGCCATAATTGATTTTGCTCAGTCGGATTGGTGTCAACATTTTAGCGAAATCGAAAAAAGTGAATTAAATTATATCGTGTGGTTTGATACGCTTGATACAAGCTTTGATAAAGATCAAACACTTGAAATAAAAAAATATATCCAAAAAGCCCAAGCAATCTTAAAACGCCCCTTAACGGAACGTAATCGAGCAGTCATCTATTTAAAATTGGCATATTTCTATTATCTGTTAGATGAAAATGATCCAAGAATTTTATCTTGTTATCAAAATGCTGCAGATTATCCTGTATTCGATGAGTATGAGCTTGATCGCGCAATTTATTTTTGGCGACATAATGCTCAAGATTCAGATTTTCTAGGCCGAATTGCATTGTCCAATCGGAAGCGGCTTGCCAGTGCTGCGGTTCTTTATGGTTTTCTATGCCAACATGGTTGGTCTAGTGTTGAAAAAAATCCATTGGTTGCTCAATCTTGGTACGAACAGGCAAAATTATTAGAAGCACCAAAAGCTTATCCTGAAGGGCGCTACTGTTGTTTTTTCCGTGTCGCAAACAATTTTGATGATGATCACGGCTATATTTTTATCATTGATTTATTACATCAAGGTGCAGATTTAGGTTTTGTATATTGTTGCTTTAGCGCGGGTTATATTCATTCTTTGGCTGAACATGCCTTATATGATGTGAATCAAGAACTATATTATGCAAAAAAAGCAGCAGACCAAGGTCATTATATTGCCATGTATAATATGGGCATACACTATCTAAATTTAAGTATGGATGAAAACCAATCTCAACCTAAAGAATATTTAAAAAAGTGCTTAGGGTATTTTGAACAGAGCCGATTAGGCTTAGAGAAGTCGCAACAAGATCATCGTTATATTAATTCTGATTTGCTGAATGATCTGATTGATATTTATGTCACGCGCTTATTTAATTTTAGCTATTATCCTGAAATTGCAGAGCAAATAATTGCAGTTTTAAAAACAAAAGCACATAAACGCCATATTGCTGCAATGTGTGCGATAGCAAGACTACATTTTGATCTTAAAAATCGACCTCATTATTATGACTATGCTGAAGCAGTTAAGTGGTGTCAGGCGGCTTATCTACAAGATCCAGAGCATGACCTTGTCAAAGAGGTTTTATATGAAATCATGGGAAATACCAAGCGCAGTATCAAAAAGTATAAGCAAACAATTGCCAATATTGCTACTTCAGACATACCTGGACGCCAAGATGTTTTAATTTAGTTGATTTCTATTGATTTATTATTAACACATAAAGTCTAAGGATTTGATCCCTCTAAATTTAGAGTATCAAAATAAGGGCATAAAGCGCATGACATTTAGAAGGGTGAGTGGATTCTAATGTCATGATTTATTTTTAAATTATTCAATAAATTTGATTTGTTTAATGAAGTAAAAAGATTCATCTGCACTAGGACCAGCAACTCGATCTGCATTTTTTTCAAATTGAATATCTGCTTGGACCTTTTTTTCAATATATTCCTTTTTTAAAATTTGACCGCCTGTTTCGTCATCATGATCAAACCATTGCCCGCACTTTTGATTGCAATATGCGTAAATGGTTTTACCTTGGGTATTTTTTAACAGCAAACCATTGTCATCAACACCACCGCCATTGGTTAGTATATAGTTTTGTGTTTTAGCATAGGCAAAATGACTGATTGAAATACAGGTAAGAACAAACAATATTTTTTTCATCTTTTCCTCAAGATTTAATAAGACTTTATTGTATATACGCGGATATTTTACAACAAAAGGCATGTATTAAAAGAAAAGGTCTGTAAAAACAGACCTTAAAATATTGAGCTTAATGATCATGGTGTAAATATTTCGGCTGTTTAGGGAGTTGCATGCTACAGAAAAGACAAATAATCAGCATGACAATCACGTAAACAAAGAAGCTATTCTCATGACCAATATCTTTTAGCTTTAATGCAACGGCAGGAGCAGAACCACCAAAGATTGCATTACCGACTGCATAAGCAAAACCAACTCCCAAGGCTCGAATATGTGGCGGGAACATTTCTGCTTTAACTAAACCACTAATTGAAGTATAGAAACTGAGTAACATCATTAAGAAGATCAGTAATAATGTCACGATAAAAGCTGAACCACTAAAGTACGGCATAGCAATGACCATGACCGGATAGATAAAAATGGCACAGCTGCTACTAAAGAGCATCATTGAAGCACGACGACCGATTCGATCTGCCAGCATCCCGAACAAAGGTTGTGCACACATAAACACAAATAGGGCAATGGTCATCATATAGCCGACCGTTTTGTCGGCAAAACCAAGGCTGGTGATATAGGTTTTTGAATATACTGTGATGATATAAAAACACAATGAACCCGCAGAGGTATAACCAACAACCAGTAGGAAAGTATTCCAGTTCTTGCTGAGTAATTCTTTTAAACTGCCTGAACCTTCTTTTGCACTATCATCTTCAGATAAGGTTTCTTTTAAATGTCGCCGTGCAAAGAATGAAAGAATGGCAACGACACCACCGATAATAAATGGAATACGCCAGCCACCGTCCATTAATTGTTCTTTAGACATAAGGGCCAACATAATCACGCCTAAAAGGCTTGCTAAAAGTTGTCCACCCGACAGTGTCACGTACTGAAAAGAGGAATAAAAACCGCGTTGACCTTTTAAAGCAACCTCACTCATATAGGTTGCAACAGTACCATACTCACCACCTACTGAAAGTCCTTGCAACAGTCGTACAGCCAATAATAGAAATGGTGCTGCCATACCGACTTGATCATAAGTTGGGAGTGCTGCAAATAAAAATGAACTGATTGCCATTAAGGTAATAGAAATGATCATGGATTTTTTACGTCCATAGGTATCGCCAATCCAGCCAAAGAGCCAACTGCCTATGGGGCGCATGAAAAAACTAGCAGCAAAGACGCCCCATACATAAATCGCTTTTGTGGAGTCATCCATATCTGGAGCGGTTAATGCGTGGGTAAAATAGGTTGCGAATGCTGCATAAATATAGAAATCAAACCATTCCACCAAGTTACCAGAAGCAGCCCCAACGATAGCCATGACACGATTACGTTTTTCATGTGGCTGATAAATATGTGTTTCAGTCATAAAATATCCTTATTATGCTGCTACGGTTTTTATGTCTTGAAAATGTGAAAAATCAAATTTTTTGCATTTCAAACTGTTTGGATTTTGCATTTTGATTTTAAGATTAAACGATTATACAAATACGGTATTGGTACAAAAAATACACAGCTTAATACAGCTATATCTAAAAATTAATGCACGAATGTTCTTGTTTTAATTTGCGCAATATGAGAATTTATTGGTTAATTGCATATTGTAAAAATGAAAAAAATAATTAATTATCAAACTGGGTTTTAGATAGATTTGCTTATTATTTAAGTTAAATGAAAAGGACCATCGAAAAGTACTCGGTATTGTGGTTGAGAAAAAAGTATCTAATTACGGTTGGGTGAAATGACATCAATTCGAATGAGACAAATTAGAGAGAAAGAAAATACAAGAATATTTTCAAATTAACAAAGGGCAGATTGATTATCGGCATAATTGACTTAACAAGTTGAAACAAAATGAGACACAATTTGTCGTTTTAAAAGCGGCTGTAGACAAGCCTGTCTAGACATTTTATTAAGATTTTTAGTATAATTCATCACATTCTAAAATTAAATAATAAACTATGTCTAACAATATTTACACTGCTTTAGAGCAACTGGGACTTGGCGTGCAAAAACGTGCGATCCATATTCTATTTTCAAATTCATTTTTAAATGATCAAGTATTCCTGCAACGTATTGATGGGACACATACACTTAACTTAGGCCTTAGCCTACAATTAACTTGTCTATCTACATCAGCAAGCATTGCTCTAAAAAGCTTTATTGGTAGTCAAGTGGCCGTGGATATTGTTAATGACAAATCTGAGCTGAATCGAATTTCAGGGATCGTAACCAAAGCCGATGTAGGTGCCAGTGACGGTTCTCTTACAATTTATCGCCTTACAGTAGAAGACCCCACAGCGCTTTGGAAATATCGTAGAAACTCCAGAGTGTTTATGAATAAATCTGTTGTTCAAGTTGTGGAGATTCTATTTCAAGAATGGCGAGAGCGAAGTCCATTGTTTGCTTCAAGCCTGACTTTGGATAAAACTGCCTTAACCAAAGACTATGATGTCCGACCATTCATCATGCAGAGCAATGAGCTCGATTTTGACTTTATTCAACGGTTGTTGGCTTCTGAAGGGATAAGTTTCTTAGTCGATGAAGCACAGCATAAAGTTTCTAGTTCTTCAGAGCAGATTCAACCACAGAAACTACGCCTAATCGATCATAATGCGCAATACAAAGCACTAGATCGCCGTAGTATCCGTTTTCACCGTAGCAGTGCTGTAGAAAGACAAGATAGCATAACGGCATTTACTGGTTTACGTTCCATTCAGCCTACGGCTGTACATGTACAAAGATGGCAAGCGGATGCTTTAGAACAAGAAGAAGGTGCAGGTTCAGTTCTTACCAAGCATAAGCATTCAGACAATCAGAATGTGGCAAGTTTAGCTTTAGAACAGGCATTTCATGCCAGTCCTGCATGGATACAGGACTTAAAAGGTGAAGATGGTGTAACCAAATCTGGTCATGTCCAAATTGAAAAGCTCAATGAAAACTTGAGTAAATATTTCGATCTACAAGCCAAAAAATTTACTGCTATTTCTACAGTAAGAGATGCATATGTGGGGTATTGGTTTGAATTTAATGAACATCCTGAAATAGATCAGCATTCAGGTGCAGACAAAGAATTTTTGATCACATCAAAGACATTCTATAATCAGAACAACTTGCCTAAAGACCTGAATGATCAAGTGAGAGCGTTACTTACACAAAGTCATTGGCAATTGAACAATATCATCACCAATAACAAAGATGAACGTCAAGCCAATCAGCTTGTATTGCAACGTCGAAGCATCGACATTGTTCCTGAATACAACCTACTGCAACAACGACCTACCACACATCCACAACGAGCAAAAGTTGTCGGGATGGATGGCGAGGAAATTCATGTCGATGAATGGGGACGTATCAAAGTACGCTTCTTGTTCACTCGAAATGAAGACCACACCCATGATGGTGGTGCAGGTTCAAATGACAATGATACAGATTCGGCTTGGGTCGATGTACTGACGCCTTGGGCAGGAGAAGGCTATGGTGCACGATTCTTGCCTCGTATTGGAGAAATTGTGGTCATTAATTTCTTTGATGGCAATATCGATCGACCGTATGTCGTGGGGCGAATTCATGAAGCACAACGTCATCCCACCAAATTTGATCATAAAGGCAAATTGCCAGATACTAAAAAATTAGCAGGGATAAAAAGTAAGGAATATAAAGGGAGTGGCTACAACCAACTGAGATTTGATGATAGTACAGGACAAATCAGCGTCCAACTGCAAAGTAGTCATTCAGCAAGCCAGCTGAATTTAGGTAATCTCAGTCACCCTAAAGAAACTGACACCAGTGAGGGACGTGGTGAAGGCTTTGAATTGCGTACTGATCAGTGGGGAGCGCTTAGAGCTAAACAAGGCTTATTGCTTTCTACCTATTCGCAAGATTCAGCAAGTGGCCATCATCTTGATGTACAAGAGACCAAATCACAGCTTGAATCTAGTCTGAATAATTCAAAAGCGTTAAGTGAAGTCGCTAAAAATCAACAAACCGACCCTTTAGAAATTCTAGATGATCTTAAGCAGTTTATTGAACAAATCGAACAGCAAAGCGAAACTAAGGCAAAAGCATTTAAACAAGCTTTAATGATTTTGACTTCACCCAATTCAATCGCTCTTGCAAGCAATGAAGATGTACATCTTTCAGCAGATGGTCAAATTAGTCACAGTGCAGGCGATAGTATTAACCTAAGTACTCAAAAGAATTTATTAGCTCATGCACAAAGTAAAATCAGTTTGTTTGCAGCACAGGAAGGTGCCAGATTCTATGCAGGTAAAGGTAAGGTTGAAATACAAGCTCAAGGAGATGGGGCTGATTTGATTGCACGTAAAGGGATTCAAATCATTTCAACTGAAGATGCAATCTATATTACCAGTCCTAAAGAGATTAGATTAGTTGCAGATACCTCAGAATTAAAAATCAATGGTTCAGGTGTGTTTGCCACGACTGGTGGTTTGTTTGAGAGTAAGGCGGGGCAGCATGTTTTGAAAGGAGGTAGCAATTTATCTGCAATCGTACCTGTCTTACCTACAATTAACGTATTGCCAAAGGAATTGGAACTAAAATATGTTTATGAGGATTTAAAACCCGTGGCACAGGCGCCTTTTAATCTTATTTTTTCTGATGGTTCTTCTCTAGAAGGTATATTGGATGCTGATGGATATGCCAAGGTCACTATTCCAGGCGATAAAATACAGCCAAAAGTTTATTATGGTTTTAGTAGTGTTGAGGCAAAGCCTGATAAAGAGAAAGTAGATAATCCATTTAAAGATAAAAAAGTGATGAGCATAACTGAAGCAGAACAACTAATAGAACAATACAATCAACAAGAATTAGATGCATTGTTGGATGATTATTTTCCTGATGAAATTGAAAGTATGATTAATGGGGATACTATTGAGTATGATGATCATGTTGGTGATTATGAAGAACAATTACTAGGGCAAGAAAATAATCACAATGACGAAATAGCTGATGATTTAGAAGAAATATTACTAACCAATTATTCAACTTCTAGATTAGAACTAGGAGATGAAAAATGAATACTGCTGTAGCGAAAGCAACCTCACAAACTGTAAGAGTCACTGCTAAAGGTGAAGAGTCAGCAGCTCAATGGATCAAAGGTGTGCTTGATGGAAGTGGTTCAAGTCCTGCACAAATCATTGTTGCAGTGGTGATTGGTTGTATTCCTTTTGTAGGCCAAGGGGTCGATGTCGGGAATGTTATCGTTTCGGTCATAAAAATTGCTGAAAAGCCAGAAGATAAAGATAATTGGTTTGATTTGGTATTTAACCTAGTAGCTTTTGTTCCTGTAGCTGGTGATGGCTTAAAAATTGTTTTTAAGCAATTACGCTCAGGTAAAGCGATGGGCGCAATTTTAGATGCAATCCCAAGTAAGACTATGCGAGGGAATGTAGATAAATGGTTCAGGAATTTAAATTGGAATGCTTACACAAAAGAATTACAAAATACAAGTAACAAAATGATTGATGGTTTAATTGATGTTTTTGACAGTTGGATGACTCGGGCGGTATTGGGTAATGCAAGATTAAAGACCTTAGTGACCCAATTAAATCAAATGAAAAGAGTTGCCAATCAAAAAATTGAGATGGTGATGAAAGAAATGCAAGCTGCTCATGCAAAAGCAATTGCAACCCCTTATCCAAATACCACTGCAAAAGCTCCAATTGTTACAAAAACGCCAGCACCTACACCAGTAGCACAGGCTAAAACACCTGCAACTCCTACCCCAACTCCAAAGGCAAAAACACCATCAACGCCAGCACCTAAAAGTTCAAGAAAACCGAATGAAAAACCAGCACCTAAAACACCACAAAATGGGAATGTACCTAAAAATACAGGTGGTAATAGAGTAAGCCCAGGTAGGAAAAATACTTCAAATCGCCGAAAGCAATTGAAAAGAAGAAAAAGATCAAATAAAGAGTTGGGTTCAGGTGGTGAGCATATCACGGATTACTACTATGTAAGACGTATGAAGAGTCGATCTAAAATCAATCATGATGGCGTGCTTTATGAATATCATGATGATGGTCACAATGGTATAGACCATGTTTGGCATAGCTCAAGATTGGGGCACAAGTATCGTGTAACAGACAGTAAAGCTACTAATGCTCTAAGTCATAGAGCATTAATGACACCCAAAGCCGCAATGATGGCGCTAAAAATGGGGTTAGATGTTTATATGTCTACAGATCAAGATTATAAAGTTAAGAACACAGTAGGTACTACAGTAAGTGATGGTGTTCAGATGTCACATTTATGGATTTCTCGAAAAATTGGTTCATCTAAAATTGTTCCTTCACATAGTTCACTCTTGCGAGAAATCAGAGCGTGGGAGCGTGTACAGTTTAAAGCATCTGTTGAAAAAAGAAGAGGTCAAAGCTTTGCTATTAAATGCCCTTATGATAGAAGCTTGGTTACTATTACTGGCGATAAATTTGACCATCATGAAAAATGTAAAGGACTGGATAAACCTAAATGCACTAGAACTGTAACTGCACATGGCGTTAAATTAGAATTTGTTTTACCAAATGACATGTTGGAGCGATAAAATAATGTCAATAATAGTAAATGATCAAACAATAGATTGGCAAAAATGGGAAAACTTAGAGGTCAATAATGATAAATATTTCAGAGATGGTTATCTATTAATACAAGATTATCACGAAAATTTTGATGAATTATTAAATGGATTATATACAGTTGTAGATGGTTTTAGTAATTATAAAAATGATTCTAAATTTGGTGGATATATTGCATCTGGAAGAAGACGTATTATTGATGCTTTAGACTTAATTTCTTTGCAATATTCAGCTGGGGGTGACATAAACTTTATAAAAGAACTTTATCCTTATTTACTTCATTGGACTGATGAATACGCAGAAACAAGCCATCTCTATAATTTGAGTCCTGATGCTGATGGGCGATTTGTATGGCATATTGCTTTAAATACAGAGGATTATTGGTATATAGCATTACGTTTGATTTCTTTTGGTTTATTGACTGGTTATGCAAATCAAATGGGTCGCGTAATGCCAATTATAGATTACACAGAGGCTGTGCCAGAAGGACAAGATAAAGATGGCTTAATTGAGCGTTTAGTTGCCCCTTTTATTTCTGATAGAGGCGTCCCTCCAACTGAAGCAATGCGACATTTACCTTATCGAAAATTAATCAAGGTGTTTGACGCAGAAGAGGGTATACGTCCTGAACTTATGTTGCAATATTTAGAAGATTGGTATGATGCTAGTCGTCGAGAACCCTATCATGATCAGCATCCTCAGCCTGATATAAGATCAGGGATTAGTTATTATGGTTATTGGTCATGGGAAGCTGCTGCAGTAACATGGTTATTAAATATCGATGATACAATCTATCGAGAACATCAGTTCTATCCAAAAGACTTGGTTGATTTTGCTAGAAAACAAGCTGAGAATCCAACAGCTGAAATAATAATTGAACGAATTAAAGTAAAAGGTGGAGAGAAATGTTCCAAAACTGGTTATTGGACGACTCCCGCTAAACCTGATACACGACCTTACTTCACACAAGGTGAAATATTACCAACATTATCAGAAACTGATTGGGGTGAAGTATATTGGTATTTTGATGGTGAAAAGTAAAATTTTGAGTTAGTAAAACCATCTATAAAAATATGGTTTTCTTTTTAGTTAGAATAAAATAGTAATGAATTACATATGATAATTATGCTTAATTTTGAAGTAACTAATCGAAAGTGATAATGCACTATTATAATATTCAGCGTATTCATACTCTAAAATCTGAAGGATAAAACTCATGATTAGTTTTATCTGTTTCTTAGTGGGATTACTTAGTTTTTCTCACTTTAGTGTACTCACAATATTAGTTTTTAGCTTAATCACTCTCTACTTATATCGAGTATGTTATTACTTTAACTTTCAAAAACTTCAAACTTACTCATCATATCTTTATGGTGGATTGAGCACAGGGTTAATTTTAAGATTAGGTATTTATTGTTGGTTAAGTCAAAACTATGTATTACTGATAATTATCCTACCAATAATCGGGGTTCTCCTGATTGTGGTTTATGAAGAATTATTTAAAAAACATTATTCTCTTAGTCTTATTGCTTTTGGGGAAAGTGAAGAGCTTTGTACTAAAAAACCAGAGATTAAAAATGATTGTGCGAAAGTATATTTGCAGTTGAGGGACAAAAAACCAAATCCAAGCAGTTTTTATACCTTTAGTCCGAAAGAAGCCTATTTGCTTGAGCAATTTAGCACTTTGCATTTTTTTGAAATTGTACGTAATAATCATCGTCAATTTTTAGATGGTTTAGAAGAATTATTTGAAATATATATGCATAATCTTCCTTATAACTTAAGAGATTTTCCTTTACCTGAACGGGCAGATATTAATTGGGGCGGTACAGTTTTACCAAATTTTAGGTCCACGATGGATCGGATAGAATATGCTTATATAAAAATAAAATCAGGTGATTTTACTTATCTAAATTGTGTGGGGGAAATTCGTTCGAATGACAAGGGTCTAAGTGAATTTTCTCCACATTGGATGGATGATCTACCTAACGATAAAGTACGACAATGTTGGGATTATTATTCAATTACAAATCAATATGCCTCAGTTATTAGAAATTCTTACCCAAAAAATTGGGATATGGATTTTCTTGAAGCCGAATTTCCAGAAGCAGCTATATTTCAAGGAATTGATATTGATTTACCAAACTCTTATCCAATATATCGGATAAATTTTGAAATAACCGTTAAATCTAATGAGAAAGTAAAAAAGACTGGGATTTATATTTGTGAAGAAGATAAGAAGCGTATTGAGTTTATGGCTTCAAGCAAAGAAGAGGATAGAGGGTGGGGAAGTGTGGTACCAATCGGGGTGGATCCAGACACATATGAAACATTGTATGCTGAAGTGAATTGGATATTAATTGAAAGAATTGCTGATGAAGGTGGTTCAGATAATTCTTTGGATGTTGAAAATATAAAGGCCTTATCAAGCCAAAGTTGCCCAAGATCAGGATATTGGTGGAGTCCAGCAAACAAATCTCAATCTCGTTATTTTGAACAAGGAGAAATTTTTCCAAAAATTGAAAATAGTGCTTGAGGTGAAACGATTTGGTATTTAGAAATCACTAATAAACTACAGTGAAATATTTTAAGATTTAATCGCAAGAAATAGTGCTTTCATAAAGTGAAACTTGGTTATATTCCAGAATATGCTATTACAGAAAAATCCCATCGAACTGCATGGGATTTTATACTGATTATTAAGTGAGTATGCTGGTTTATTGACTTTGCGGTGAGTCTTGTACTGGAGTTGGAATGGCAGCCTTTGATTGTTGTCGAGTTAAAATCAAGTGTGCGATCATGCCAATACAAATTCCCCAGAAAACCGAACTAAATCCTAAAAAATGCATACCTGATACAGTGGCAAGAAAAGTAATGATGGCAGCATCTCGTTGTGTTTCATCTTTCATTGCAATACCAAGATTGGTGGTAATTGCTCCGAGTAAGGCCAATCCAGCAAGTGCTGCAATCAACTCTTTGGGAAGTATGCTAAATAGCATCACCAAACTGCCTGCAAATAATCCCCCTAAAATATAGAAGATGCCATTGGCAATACCTGCGATATAGCGTTTTTCTTTCAATTCATGCGAATCTTTACCCGTGCAAAGTGCAGCAGTAATCGCTGCTAACACAATCGTGATTCCACCAGTAAACGCTACAGCAATAGAGGTGATACTGGCTATGCTTAAAATCGGTTTAGCAGGTGTATCGTAATGATTCAGTTTGAGAATTGCCATACCCGGCAAGAACTGACCCGTTAAACTGACAATTGTAAGTGGAATTGCAAGATTCAATGTAGAAGACCAGGTCCATTCTGGACTGATCAGAACAGGAACTGCCAATGAAAAATCCATTGGTACTGGATTGATTTTTCCAAAGATAAAACTGAGTGCAATACCTGAAAATAATACCCAAATTATGGCATAGCGAGGTGAAAAGCGTTTTGCTAGTAAAAAGCAGATCAGCATACCAAAAACGACATAGGGCATTGTGTCAGTAGCTTTAAACAGACCTAAACCAAACTGGAACAGAATTCCAGCCATCATTCCTGCTGCCAGCCCTTGTGGTATCCATTTTAAAAGTTTGTCAAAAGAACCAGTAATCCCAATGATAAAAATAATGATTGCAGAAGTAATATAGGCTGCAACAACTTCATTCAGAGAAATATGCGGAAATAAAGCCACCAAGAGCGCCGTTCCCGGTGCTGACCATGCGGTAATAATCGGCGTTTTAAACTTAATGGATAAAATGATTCCAGTGATTGCCGCGCCAATAGAGCTCCCCCAGATCCATGATGCCATCATGGTTGAGGAAACATTGGCTTGTTGAGCGGCCTGAAAAAAAATGATCATTGGCCCTGCATAAGAAATCAGTACAGCTAAAAATCCTGCAACTGTCGCTGACAAAGACCAATCTTGTTTTAACGTTTTGAACAGGGATGCCATTGGGCAAAGCCTCCATGCATTGAATTTCAATGATCCTGCTATATAAAAGAAACCAGTTTTAACCCTGATCACCACCACCTACAGGGACAATAGTACCTGTCATATAAGAGGATTCATCAGAGGCAAGAAATAATATTGCATTGACCTGTTCCTGAATCGAACCATAACGGCCCATAAAAGTACGATCAATAGTTTGATCTACCACATCTTGCATCCATTGTTTTTCATTTTCGGTCAATGCCGTAGTATTACGAGGGACTTTACGTGGCGGTGCTTCTGTACCGCCAGTCGCAACAGCATTAACCCGGATACCATCTTTGGCATGTTCAAATGCAAGTGCTGTGGTTAGACCATTTACACCGCCTTTTGAGGCTGAATAGGGCACTCGATGAATACCGCATGTTGCAATAGAGGATACATTAACAATGGTACCTTTTTGATTTTTGATCATTTCGGGCAGGACTGCTCGACAGCACCATAAGGTTGGAAATAGTGAGCGATGCACTTCTTTGATAATTTCTTCTTCAGAAAACGCTTGAAACGGTTTCATCCAAATTGCACCACCGACATTGTTAATTAAAATATCAACACGCTTATAGCGTTCAATGGCTTTAGCAACGACAGCTTGAGCACCCGCTAAAGTTTCCAGATCTGCATTGACAGTGATTGCATCACCGCCAGTTTTGTTAATTTCAACAAGCACGTCTTCGACATATTCTGAACGATCGGCCATAACCACATGCGCACCTTCCGCTGCCACTTGTAGGGCGACACCACGACCAATACCTTGTGCTGCACCAGTAACAATGACAACTTTATTTTTAAATCTTTGGCGATCTGACATTCTTCTCAGCTCCTGAACAGTACGATTTTAGTTTGCAGAGAATTTCTCAAATAAGAAGTTTGCCGGTTTAATCCCTTCGGTATCCAACCAGCCTCGAACAGCTTCAACCATAGGAACAGGACCACATAAATAAACATCGACGTCACCGCCATTTAACCAGTCATTGTCAATATGACCTGTCACATAACCTTTGCGTTCATGGGTTGATTCAGCATGCGCAACGACTGTGCGGTATTCAAACCATGGCAGTTTATTTTGCAGTTCATTGAGCTTTTCAAGTGCCACAAGGTCAAAGTCATTGGTTACTCCAAATACTAAACGTACAGGGTGTTGTGAGCCTTTGTCTTCAAGCACTTGTAACATCGACATAAATGGTGCAATACCTGTACCGCCTGCCAACATAACGACAGGGCGAACTACATTACGAAGGTAAAAACTTCCAAATGGACCAGTAAAGGTCATTTTGTCGCCCGCTTTGGCATTTGCACTTAAAAAGTCACTCATCTTTCCATTTGGAACATTACGTACCACAAAGCCTGTTAAGCGATTTCCGGGTTTTGAACTAAATGAATAAGAGCGCGTTTCAGTGGTTTGTGGAATTGCCACATTGACATACTGACCTGCAAGAAAATGAATATCGGGCTGACCTTCATCTAATTGAATATCGAAAGTGATGGTGGAATCAGAGAGCTTTTCCACACGAGATAATGTGCCTTGAAATGCATGAATTTCGGTTTTGCATACTTCAGATGAAGCTTGAATCTGGAATACTGCGTCAGAAGAAGGTCTACATTGGCAGGCCAAGATATAGCCTTGTTCAGCCTCTTCTGGTGTTAAAGCATCTTCAATATAACTTTCTTCAGGCATGTCAAACGAACCAGATTCACAAAAAGCACGACATGTACCGCAAGCACCATCACGGCAATCTAAAGGAATATTGATTTTCTGGCGATATGCTGCATCAGATAAAGTTTCACCTTGTGTAACTGAGATAAAACGCGTTACGCCATCTTCAAATTGAAGAGCAACATTGTGGTTTGACATGGCTGAAAATCCTATAAAAATCTTTAAAACTTTTGAGTGCTTTAGCCAACTTTCCATTTGGCTAAAGCAAACACCTCTAATTTTTTACACAACTCGAGATAAAAAATTAGAGGTGGTAAATATCGATGACTTGGTTGATGTAGTCATTTTTTAACACCACATATTTATTCAGAATCTGTGGTTGTGTGGCAGAAAAGTCGATGACATAACGAGACATACCAAAGTAGCTATAACTGTTTTTGTAACGAAAGCTCAGTGTATTCCAGTTAAAGCGGACTGTGACTTTGTCACCATCTCTTTCGATAATTTCAATATTGCTAATATTGTGGCAAGTGCGTGTATCAGGCATGGTTGCTGAAGAACGTTCAGTTTTAATCCGAAAAACACGGTCTTCCAAACCTTGACGGTCAGGGTAATAAATCAAGGAAATTTCAGACTGAGGATCTTCAGTTAAACGATCATCATCATCCCAAGCAGGCATCCAAAAACATGCTGAGGGTGAGTAGCAGGCGAGCCATTGATCCCATTGTTCATCATCTAAAAAACGTGCTTCGCGGTAGAGAAATTGCGCAATATTTTCTAAAGAAACTTGATCGATGTTTGCTGTTGCATTCATGCTGTTGCTCCTTGCTGAGATGTTTCTTGTTGAGCAAGATTTTTTTCAGATTGAATGGCATGTTTCATCATTTCTAACCAGTATTGATGTTGGGCAAGATATAAGCCTTCATCTTCTGTTTTAATACCACTCAGTTTAGGTTTTAAGCCAATTTCATTGGCCGCATCATCAGGTCCTTGAATCCAGTGTTTTGACCCACGACACATGTCATTCCATTCAAGCTCAATACCAGCATAACCCGCTTGACAGGCACGGAATTCTTCAAGGTCATCAGGGGTTGCCATGCCCGAAGCATTAAAGAAATCTTCGTATTGGCGAATACGTCGTGTACGCGCTTCAGGGCTTTCACCTACAGGTGCAATACAGTAAATCGTCACTTCAGTTTTATTGACTGAAATTGGACGCAATACACGAATTTGTGAACCAAATTGATCCATGAAATAGACATTTGGATAAAGGCATAAGTTACGTGAACGTTCGATCATCCATTTCGACATTGGGGCACCGAATTTTTCAGTGTACTCATCAGCTTTTGGATAATTAGGACGATCTTCAGGGTTTGCCCATTGAGTCCATAACAACATATGTCCATGCTCAAAACCGTATGAGCCGCCACCTTGTTTGCCCCAAGCACCTGCACTCATTGCACGTACATTGTCATTTTCTTGCTGTTTTTCTTTACGTTGCTGTGTGGTCGCTGCATAGTTCCAATGTACAGCTGAAACATGATAACCATCTGCACCATTTTCAGCAGTCAGTTTCCAGTTACCTTCATAGGTATAGGTTGAAGCACCACGTAAAACTTCTAAGCCTTGCTCAGATTGATCAACAATCATGTCAATGATTTTGGTTGTTTCACCTAAAAATTCTTCTAAACTTGGTACATCTGGATTTAAACTGCCAAATAAGAAACCTTTATAGCTTTCAAAACGAGCTACTTTTTTCAGATCGTGTGAACCTTCTTTATTGAAGCAGTCTGAATAACCAGCATCGCTTGGATCTTTAACTTTGAGTAGTTTCCCAGAGTTATTAAATGTCCATCCATGGAATGGGCATGTATAAGTCGCTTTATTACCACGCTTATGGCGGCAAAGCTGTGCGCCACGGTGTGAACACGCATTGATCATGGCATTTAATTCACCATTGCGATTACGCGCAATCATAATGGGCTGACGCCCCATAGTGGTGGTGTAATAATCGTTGTTATTTGGAATTTGGCTTTCATGTGCCAAGTAAACCCAGTTGCCTTCAAAGATGTATTTCATTTCTAGGTCAAAAAGGGCTTGATCTGTGAAAACAGAACGATGAAGTTTAAATTCACCCGTTTCAAAATTATCGACTAAAAGTTCGTCAATTCGATCAAGATGGCTGGTATTTATAACAGGAATACGTGGCATATGGGTTCTCCGACTTTCCAAATGAGAGGAAGTCCCCGAAGTGCTGCAATTGTGCAAACATTTCGGTTCCGTGCGTGTGGGTTTAAGCGCTTGCGCGACGACGATCTACTTCTGTAGATGGTGCTTTAGATTGTTCTTTTACCAGTGCTACATTGAATGAAATCCGTTTAAATGGTTTGTTGAGACCACGACGGGCAATTTCAGCTTCATCACTGATATCAATAGCTGTTGCCACTAAGCCATCACGTGTTGCAAAAGCAAAATCATCCCAAAGGTATTGATCACCTTCGATGTTGAATTGTGTGGTTAATTTGCGATAGCCGGGTGCAGATACGAAATAATGCACATGAGATGGGCGGTTACCATGGCGGCCTAATTTGTTCAGTACAAACTGAGTCGTCCCTTGTGGTGGACAGCCATAGCCAACAGGCATAGTTGTTTGTGCAACGTACTGACCATTGCTATCAGTCAATATGCTACGGCGTAGATTAAAATCTGACTGTGATTTATCAAAGAAAGAGTAATTACCTAAACTGTTGGCATGCCAAATTTCAACTTTAGCATTTGGGATAAGATTGCCATCTGTGTCTGTTACTGTACCTTCAATAAATAGGGTGTCGATTTTATCGCTCTCTGAACCATCGTCCATGCGAGAAAAGCCGACGGACTCAGGCGCACCAGCGACATATAATGGGCCTTCAATGGTGCGTGGTGTGCCACCTGTGATACCTGCTTTTGCATCTGCTTCATCAGCACGTAAATCCAAATAATGTTCCAAACCTAAACCCGCTGCTAAAAGACCAAGTTCATTGGCTTGACCTGCATCAGTAAAATATTCTAGGCCTTTCCATAATTCACTTTGTGAAATGTCTAAATCTTCAATGGCTTGAAACAAGTCAGCTAATAAACGTACCACTACTTGTTGTACACGTGTATCGACTGCACCTGTTGCAGTGTCTACATTCATTTGTTTGACCAAAGTATCGATTTCTTGACGGTTCATACTAGATCTCCTGCAGTATGCGTGGTTTGGCATTGCATACGAAAAAAATCGTTTGAAACTTTGCTACCCACTTTCCATGTTCTTCATGTGCGAGATTTAAAGCTTGAACTGATAAAAGTGATTCATTGGGCTAACAGAATGAGATTCTTTGGCTGGCTGTGAATATCAAAAGTTTTACAGTCTTGCTTTACATCTTGCTTTTGATATACCTTAAAAGAATGGATGATCGCTGTCTAAGATCAAATTTGCATTTTTTTATATCTTAAAGGTATGGAGTTTGAGATGGAACTCAGGCATTTGCGCTATTTTGTTGCTGTTGTAGAAGAACAAAGTTTTACCAAAGCAGCAGAAAAGCTTTATATTGCTCAGCCTCCACTGAGCAGACAGATTCAAAACCTTGAAGGTGAATTGGGTATCGCGCTTTTTGAACGTGGAAGCCGTCCGTTAAAAACCACAGAAGCGGGGCAATTTTTTTATCAACATGCTGTTAAACTTTTGTCTAATGCCGAAGAAGTAAAGTCCATGACCAAGCGAATTGGCTTGATCGAAAAAACCGTAACAATGGGGTTTGTGGGCTCTTTATTGTATGGTTTATTACCCAAAATCGTTTATATGTTCCGTCAACAACAGCCGCATTTAAAAATTGAGCTGATTGAAATGAGTACCAAAGATCAAATTCAGGCGCTTAAAGAAGGGCGTATTGATGTTGGATTTGGACGTTTAAGAATTTCTGATCCTGCCATTAGGCGAGTTTTGTTACGAGAGGAGCCATTAATGTTGGCTGTCCATATCAGTCATCATCTCGCTACAGATTCTAAAGGCACTTATTTTGCCGATATTGAAGATGAGAACTTATTCCTTTACCCAAGTCACCCTAAGCCCAATTTTTCCACTCAAGTACGTCATCTGTTTTCCGAGCATGGTCTAGATCCTAAGAATCTAAAAGAAGTTCGAGAAATTCAACTGGCTTTGGGATTGGTTGCTGCAGGTGAAGGGGTATGTATTGTGCCCGAGAGTGCAAAGACCATTCAATTGCCGAATTTAATCTATATCCCATTGTTAGATAGCTCTGCAAAAAGCCCAATCTTTATGGCAATACGTTGTATGGATGAAAGTGAAAATATTCGGTCTTTATTTGATTGTATTTATCAGGTTTATGATTTAGAAGGCTTTCAATATGATCGTGCGAGCTTTACGACCATCTATTAAACCGCTGTCATCAATCAAAAAATGCGCATATATTGTTAATAAATTAGCATTGAAAGTTCCTTCTCCCTTTGGGAGAAGGCTAGGAAGAGGGTACTTTTATATCGATTTATGATTTAAAAAGGGACTTAGGATAGAAATCCATTCAGTTCAATCATTGAATGAAAAGTTATTTATAGATGTTGTTTTGTGTGAAAAGTAACATATTGAAAAATCAGAACAAGTCGATTGATTTATTCTAAAACTCTAAAAATATCGAGATAATCATTAAAATAAAAAATAAATCATTAAAAATATAAAGCTCGATTTCTTTAATAATTCTTTTTAATCCCTTGTTTATTCATCAAAAAATATTAAACCGACTTTTAAGGTATGGATATATATGCAATCGGTTTTGGACAAAAAATAACAGCTGCCTCATTGTTTGAAAAAATTTCGTAGCGTTTCACCGCAGGAGGCAAAAGTGCAAACGAGCAAACTAAATATTAATCGCATCGTGGATGAAGCAAAATTCACCCCTTTTCATTGGGGGGTTCTATTGTGGTGTTTATTAATTATTATTTTTGATGGATATGATCTTGTTATTTATGGCGTAGCTTTACCTTTATTGATGCAAGAGTGGGGCTTAACTGCTGTACAAGCAGGCTTGCTGGCCAGTACAGCACTTTTTGGCATGATGTTTGGTGCAATGAGTTTTGGAACACTGTCTGATAAGTTGGGCCGTAAAAAAACCATCATGATTTGTGTGGCTATTTTTAGTGGATTTACTTTTCTTGGTGCATTTGCATCAACACCTGTTGAATTTGGAATTCTCAGATTTTTAGCAGGACTTGGTATTGGTGGTGTGATGCCGAACGTGGTGGCTTTAATGACTGAGTATGCGCCTAAACGTATACGTAGCACACTGGTCGCTGTTATGTTTAGTGGCTATGCCATTGGTGGTATGACATCTGCCTTGCTGGGTGCTTGGCTGGTGGTCGATTATGGTTGGAAAATCATGTTTTATATCGCGATTATCCCATTCTTAGCTTTACCCCTTATTTGGAAGTTTTTACCTGAATCATTGATGTTTCTAACTCACCAAGGCAAGACCGATCAAGTGCGAGAAGTGGTACAGAAAATTGCACCGCAGCAACAGATCCATTCCTCGACTCAATTTGAATTAAATGAAGTCACCGCTGGTGATGAAGCACCGTTACGTGCATTGTTTCAGCAAGGCCGTCGATCAAGCACAGTAATGTTCTGGATTGCTTTCTTTATGTGTTTATTGATGGTTTATGCACTCGGAAGTTGGTTGCCTAAATTAATGATCCAAGCAGGCTATTCACTGGGTGCAAGTATGATCTTCTTATTTGCATTAAATATTGGTGGCATGGTTGGTGCAATTGGTGGTGGTGCTTTGGCGGATAAATTTCATATTAAACCCGTATTGACCATAATGTTTACGGTTGGTGCGATTGCGCTCATTTTCCTTGGTTTTAAAAGCCCACAATTCATTCTCTATACCTTGATTGCAATTGCTGGTGCAGCAACCATTGGTTCACAAATTTTACTCTATACCTTTGTTGCACAATTTTATCCAGCAACAGTACGTTCTACAGGTATGGGGTGGGCATCAGGCATTGGACGAATTGGTGCCATTGTTGGACCAGTCTTAACAGGTGCATTGTTGACCCTAGAGTTGCCTCACCAAATGAATTTTCTTGTTATCGCTGTCCCAGGATTTATTGCAGCACTAGCGATATTCTTTGTGAATTTAAATGCTTCAGTGGAAAAAACTCAAACGGCCGAAGCGCCAACAGCTCAGAAAAATATTGTTGGAAATACAATTAACTAAGTTCGTAAACCAAACTCACGCACAAACTGACTTGGTATTTCAGCCTGAATCATGAGGATTAAGGCTGGTTCAAAATAATCAATCGTAGAGAATAGGATGCTTTCTACAATGAAAAAATTTAACTACAACATCATTTTGGTGTCAATGGGATTACTTAGCCTAAATATGGCGCATGCAGATTCGATGACAGAAGTTGAACAGTTACGTAATGAAGTTAAACAATTACGTGAAATGATTGAACAACAGCAACACGTGCAAAATAAGCAAATTGTGGCATTGGAAAATAATGTTAAAGCGGCACAGGTTGTATCGCAGGCAAAAGATCAAACCTTTGCACGAACAAAAGCAGGTGCAGAAGTAACATTATATGGGAATATCCGTGCGGATCTATTGTATCAGTCGGAAGGTGGAAGTGCCGATCGACTGTATAATCAGATCAATAGCGTACCGCTTAAAGGCCATAATGAAAGTAGTGATCAATTAAAATCAACACTTGCCGCGACTCGTTTAGGTTTAGATTTTAAAACTGCTGACAAAGATATTTCAGGAAAAATAGAAGTTGATTTCTTGGGTGCGAATGATGGACTTAGAATTCGCCATGCCTATTTTAATTATGGTCAATGGTTGATTGGTCAAACATGGTCTAACTTTGCAGTTCCCGATTATATGCCAGAAACAATTGATGCTTTGGGTTATGTGGGGGGCGTTGTTAAACGAGATGCACAAATTCGTTATACCCATAAATTTAATGCAGAAACACAGCTAGTAACGGCTTTGGAAGATTCCAAAGATGCCTTATCGAATATGCGGATCCCGGTTTTATCAACTCGACTAAATCAATCATTTGCTGATCGGGCGGGTGCATTGAGTTTGCGAGGCATGGTTAGTGAAAAGAGGACTGTTGCTGATAATGAACTCGCTTGGGGTATTGGACTTGGAGCAAAATACGATATTTCTGCAAAAACCACACTTAAAGCAGATTATTATCATGTTAAAGGTGATTCCAGTTTAGTATCATGGACGAACCAAGGCTTTGCTATAGATGCCAATAAAAATATCATGGCGCTGAATCAATTTGACTCAATCACTGTGGGGGTGACGCAACAGTTTAACTCACAATGGCGAGGAACATTGGGATATGGCTATATGAAAGTGGATGAAAATCAGGATTATATTCGATATTTGAGTGATCCGACCAAAGCCAATAAAACACTTTGGCAAGCTTGGGCCAATGTATTTTATAGCCCGAAAAAGCCGTTAAGTTTTGGTCTGGAATATGTTTATGGTGAGCGTAAAGCCTTTGTTGCAGCGCCAAATGGACAGGATACAGGTGAGGACAATCGTTTTAATGCGGTTGCGATCTATAATTTCTAAGTTATCCGTTGCAGTATGATCACCAAAGAAGCCCTGTTTAATATGCGTTAAACAGGGCTTCTGAAATTCAATTAAGCGGATTCTTTTAAAAATAAACGGATTGCTTGGCTAAATTTCACGGGTTCTGTAATAAGCGGCGTATGCCCTGAACGTTTAAAAATAATATTTTTCGCATTGGCCAAACTGTCAGAAATTTGCATTTGACCTTCAGCAGGATAGAGTGATGACTTTTCCCCAATAAAGAATGTAGTTGGACATTCCAATTGTGAAATTGCCTGACGATAATCTTCATCATGGTTTAGATAATTATCTATATACCAAGTTAAATAATCCATTCGACGAATAGGCAATAAATGTTTTTGTAATTGTGGATGTTTAAGCGCCAAATTAAACATAAATGGGCTTAATTTATTACTGCCTTGAATTTTAATAAAATTTAACCAAATTTGAATCAGTTCAGTTCGTGGTTCAATCGGTAACTCATCAACAAAACGATAGTTTGAATATTGATGTAAAAAATCAGAGAAGTCTTTTAGCAATCTTTTAATTTTAAAATATTTTTTCCCAAATAAACCAAATTCCCATGTTTCATCCGTTGGAATTTTAGGGGTTTGATCAATGTGTAGATAAGCTTTGAGTTTTTCAGCCAAATTGCCATATTGCATCCCATGCATGGCAGTGGTTGCTCCCATGGAATAACCCATAAGAATAAAATGATCTAAATTTAACTGGTCAATTAAGCTTTCAAGATCACGCCAATGGTTGGTAATCGCATCGATTTCTTGAGGGATCTTACAGGTTCTAGAGCCACCAAAGCCACGCCAATCTGGGATATAAAATTTATAATGTTTAATATTAGGCAGTAAAAAGGGAAGCCATTGCCAACTATGCATACCTAAACCAGACAGAACCAGTACAGGTTCACCCTGACCAATTTCACGAACAAATAATTTTTCGCCATCTGGCATTGTATAGTGTGGCATGCAGTTTCCTATGAATTCTCTTTATTCTCAAACGCTTTAAGCTGTGGGATGACTTGGTCGAGCCAATTGATCCAGCCCATTTCTAAGTCTATACCCAATTGTAAAATCATTTTGTGAATATATAAAGTTCGATCCAGTTGCTCGATTTGTTCAAAATCTTTGGAAAAAATCTGGCGGTATAGTTTTAAATTTTCACGATGTAATTCTAAATGACGCTCAAGTTCAGGTAAAACAGTATTTCCACCAAATTGTGCTTCTGCTCGTAAGCGAACCATAATTTCTTCACGTAGCTGGGCAGGTTGGCCTTGTTTGACCATCCAGTCAGCCAGTTCGACCCGTCCAAGTTGCTCAACTTGATAGGTTTTTTTTCGGCCATGATCAGACTGATCTTCAAGGGTGGAAATCCAGCCTTTCTTTTGCATACCGTTAAGTTCACGGTAGATTTGTTGATGCGTTGCATTCCAGAAGAATCCCATAGATCGGTCAAAGCGTCGTGCCAATTCAAAACCTGTACTTGGCTTCTCTATCAGACTGGTCAATAAAACATGGGCTAATGACATTGTGTAATATCACATCAACAAAATGAATATAAAGTCATTATGCAACATGTTGCATAAAAATCAAATCTCGATTATAAATACTCACACTATGCAACTTGTTGCATTAAACAGATATGAAGTGTCATTTAACAGATTGATAGCTAGCGAGAGCACGCCAAGGGAGTTCACATGTCTAATTATCCGCATTTACTTGCGCCTTTAGATTTAGGCTTTACCACATTAAAAAACCGTGTATTGATGGGTTCAATGCATGTTGGACTAGAAGAAGTTCAAGGTGGATATGAACGTATGGCTGCATTTTATGCAGAACGTGCAGCAGGTGG
Source organism: Acinetobacter sp. RIT698 (assembly GCF_009668065.1). Lineage (NCBI taxonomy): Bacteria > Pseudomonadati > Pseudomonadota > Gammaproteobacteria > Moraxellales > Moraxellaceae > Acinetobacter > Acinetobacter sp. RIT698. The sequence continues at coordinate 48,843 of NZ_WJYH01000020.1, read as the reverse complement.
CGTTGGCTTAATTGTGACGGGTGGTATCTCGCCCAATGATCATGGGGTAACATTCTTTGGTGGTTCAAAACTGGATCATTTAGAAGAAGCAGAAAAACATAAGGTCATTACCAAAGCTGTGCATGATGCTGGCGGTAAAATTGCACTGCAAATTTTACATACAGGTCGTTACTCCTATCAGCCTGAAAATGTTGCACCATCTGCGATACAAGCGCCAATCAATCCAACTAAACCGCATGCTTTAACTTCAGCAGAAGTTCATCAAACCATTGCAGACTTTGCGAATTGTGCAAAATTGTCACAAATCGCAGGTTATGATGGTGTGGAAATCATGGGATCAGAAGGTTATCTGATCAATGAATTTATTGCTGCACGTACCAATCACCGTGATGATGAATGGGGTGGAAGTTATGAAAATCGTATTCGTTTCCCGATTGAAATTGTCAGAAGAACACGTCAGGAAGTGGGCGAAAACTTCATCATTATCTATCGTTTATCTATGCTGGATTTGGTTGAAGGTGGCTCTACACTTGAAGAAGTGATTCAACTTGCGAAAGAAATTGAAAAAGCTGGTGCAACCATTATCAATACTGGAATTGGCTGGCATGAAGCACGTATTCCAACCATTGCCACCAAAGTACCGCGTGCCGCATTTACTTGGGTGACTAAAAAATTAAAAGGTTCCGTGAAAGTTCCTTTAATTACCTCGAACCGTATCAATACGCCTGAAATGGCTGAGCATGTCTTGGCTCAAGGTGATGCTGATATTATTTCGATGGCGCGCCCAATGCTTGCAGATTCGCATTTTGTATTGAAGGCTGAACAAGGCCGTGCTGATGAAATCAATACCTGTATCGGTTGTAACCAAGCTTGCTTAGATCATATTTTTTCAATGAAAATTGCAACATGTTTGGTCAATCCACGTGCATGTTATGAAACTGAACTTATTTTTAAAGAATCGCCAGTATCTAAAAATATTGCTGTGATTGGGGCAGGTCCAGCAGGACTTAGTTTTGCAACATATGCAGCTGATCGTGGACACAAAGTCACAATCTTTGAAGCATCTAATCAGATTGGTGGTCAGTTTAATATTGCAAAAACCATTCCTGGCAAAGAAGAGTTCTATGAAACTTTACGTTATTTTAAACGTAAAATTGAATTACAACCGAATATCAAACTGGTACTTAACCACACTGCAAGCTATGAAGAATTAGCAACAGGTGACTTTGATGATGTTGTGGTGGCTACAGGTGTAATGCCTCGTCATTTAAATATTGAAGGTATCGATCATCCAAAAGTTTTGTCATATATCGAGGTTTTACGTGAGCGTAAACCTGTCGGTAAGAAAGTAGCAATTATTGGTGCAGGCGGTATTGGTTTTGATACTGCTGAATATCTTTCCCATGAAGGCGAGAGTGGCAGCTTAAATCCACAAAAATTCTATGATGAATGGGGAATTGATACATCGTATGAACATGTGGGTGGCTTGAAACAACCTGAGATCGAACAATCTCCTCGTGAAATCTATTTACTGCAACGTAAAGCCAAATCTGTTGGCGCTGGTTTAGGTAAAACAACAGGTTGGATTCATCGTACTGGTTTAAAACATCGCCATGTCAATATGATTCCTGGTGCAAGTTACGACAAGATTGATGATCAGGGCTTACATATTACAGTTGGCGAAAAAACCATGATTTTAGATGTCGACAATGTGGTGATTTGTGCAGGCCAAGAACCCTATACAGCAATGTTTGATCAACTCCAAGCTGATGGAAAATCTGTACATTTGATTGGTGGTGCGAAAGAAGCGGGTGAGTTAGATGCGAAGCGTGCAATTCGCCAAGGCGCTGAATTGGCAGCTGTGATTTAAATGGATTAACGCTGTTTGAATTCCTTCTCTTTAAGCCATGTGTAGTGTGAAGCATGCTGCAAGAGAAGGGATTTTATGACTGGATTTTTAAGAAAATGACTGGAAACGAATTCAAAGTATTTTAAATCAAAGGGATATAAAAAATGAGTTATACAAATACCAAACCTGCAATCCAAAAATGGCACAACATGCTGGAAAGTCGAGACATGAGTCTTTTAAATGAATTATTGGCAGACGATGTGGTCTTTCGTTCACCTGTGGCTTATACCCCCTATGAAGGTAAGCAAGTGGTCTTTTTCATTTTAAGCAATGTGATTCAAATTTTTGAAAACTTTACTTACCATCGAGAATTTTTTACAGAGGATGAGCAAAGTGTTGTTTTAGAATTTTCTGCCAATGTCGGCGAAAAAAAATTAAAAGGGATTGATATGATTCGTTTTAATGAACAGGGTCAAATTGTTGATTTTGAAGTGATGATTCGACCAAAAAGTGGTTTGGAAGCATTGGCTGCTCAAATGGGGCAACGTATGGCCAGCTTTATACCTAAGGCCTAATTACGTATATACTGCAATAAATAAAATTAAGCGTGAAAAATTTCTTAATTTTTAAAATGATGATGAGTGATAAAAAGAGTTGAGGTGGAAAATGTCTGTATTACATAAGTTTACTGAGATTAGCCAAGATTTATTGGATCAAGTGACAGGTGCTGAATTACCAAAGCTGTATTTTAATCAGCAAGGAAAAATGTCTGAGATTATCAAGAAACTGCCTCAACTACAGGATAAATATCGTCCTACACCATGGCTCAGCAATACCCATGCTCACCTGTTATATTTTGATTTAATTAAGAAAAAATCCATTAAGCTGGACTATGATCGAATTGATCAGCTGACCATGCAAGATGGTGGGGTCACGGCAATTGCTTGGTATGGCTACGATTTACCACAAGCAACTCCAACTATCGTGATTATGCATACGATTACAGGTACACCTGACAGTATGCGTGAATTGGTCAAAGATCTACATGAATATACAGGATGGCGTATTGCATTATGTTTACGCCGTGGGCATGCGGGCTTACCTATGCCTGTTCCACTAATGTCGATTTTTGGTTCAACCTCTGACTTAAAAGAGCAATTGGCTTCGATTCAAAACACTTTTCCACAATCTGATCTTTATGCAGTTGGTTCTTCCGCTGGTACAGGCCTACTTGTGCGTTATCTTGGCGAACAAGGCCTAGATACACCTTTTAAAGCGGCTTTTGCCATGTGCCCTGGTTATGATACTGAGCTTGGATTTCAAAATGTCCATCCTTTCTACACCAAAGTCATGACCAAAAAATTGTTTAAGGCATTTATTAAGCCTTATGAACAAATCTGGACACCATTACATTCTGTACAAAATGTTTTACAAACGAAAACCCTACAAGAGTTTCAGACTGAATATTTTGAAATGGCTGGATTTTCAGATTATGAAAGCTATTCAAAAGCCACCAATCCAATTTATGTATTTGAAAATGTTAAAATTCCATTAATGATTCTAAACTCAGAAGATGATCCTGTATGTTCAATCAAGAATTTAGAACCGTTTAAAGAAACCATTCAAAATATGGATAATGTTGTGGTGGTGACAACCAAAAAGGGCAGTCATTGTGGTTTTTATGAAGGTCTTAATACCAAATCTTGGGCTTCGCGTTTAATGGCTGATTTTTTAAGACAGTATTCATGATGATACGCAATATCAATAAATATTTATTTAAGTTAAAAAAAACTGACAGATCAAACTATTATCATTAGATCTGTCAGTTTTAATTGTTCAACTGGGGGGATTGATCCTCAGTTGTTAGGTCAAGGTAAATATTAAAAATAAAGACCTATTTAAGCGCTAAATAATTCCAAACAAAATTTATCTTTTGCGAGTAAATAATATTGCTACGAACGATATAAATATCTTGAAAGAAACTATAACCATCAAGTATTTTTAATTTATTTTCATTTATTTCTTCTTCAATCAGTAAGCGAGGCAGCCAAGCTACACCTAAGCCTTGTAAAGCCAAGGCTTTTAAGTCACTGGCATTATCTGTTTCATATAACGTTCGGTAATTGAGTTTACTTTCTATAATTTTATCTACGCATTTTCTCAGATAAGCTTGTTTACTATAGGCTAAAAGGGGGAAGGATTGGTTAAGTTGGTATTTAGGTAATCCATTTTTGCTTGCTGTAACTGGCACAATTTGCATATTTACAATTTTATGATAAGTAAAAAGTGTGAGATCCAATTGTTGTAAAGTGAGTTGATCACAATAACAAATGAGAAAATCACAAGAACCTTCTTTTAATAAATGTATGCCTTGTTGCAGATTTGCAGCAATAATTTCCAACTTTAGATCATTATAGTCTGAGTATAGTTTTTGAATAAATTTGGGAAAAAACTGTGTGATGAGTGAGTGTGATACTGCAAATTTAATTGAGAGTTCATTATCCTTAATATTTTTCTCTAAATACTTTATTGTTGTATCCATTTGGTTCTGAATATTTTTTGCTGTTGAAAGCAAGACTTGACCAGCATCTGTAAAATCAATGTTTTTACTATAACGCTTTAAAATTTGAAACCCTAACGACTCTTCAATATTTTGTATTCTACGTGTAAAAGCCGATTGAGTGACATGACGTATAGCTGCTGCTTTAGAAATGGATTTTTCTTGGTCTAATGCAAGAAGATCCTCTATCCACCGAATTTCAAGCGTCATGTTCAATCACCAATAAATATTTAACTCAAGCAAAGTATAACAAGTGATATGCAAAAAATGCATACAGATATATTTTTTTACATTGGTCAAGTTTAGATTGTTTCACCTAAGATGAATTGATTATCTTCGTAGAGTTACATTGCAAATGAACATTGAAATTAAAACGAGAACTGAGAAAGATTTATTGGGAATGAAAGAAGTCCCATTTCATTGCTATTACGGTGTACAAACATTAAGAGCGGTTGAGAACTTTAACCTAAGTGCGCATAAATTAAGTCATTTTCCTATTTTTATTCAAGCGCTTGCTATGGTGAAGTCTGCTTGTGTAGAGGCTAATTTTAAATTAAATAAAATTGAAGAAAATAAATATAAAGCGATTCAGCATTCATGTCAGCAATTAATAAATGGTTCATACCATAATCAATTCCCTATTGATATGATTCAGGGTGGGGCAGGAACTTCTACAAATATGAATGCAAATGAAGTTATTGCAAACATTGGATTAGAGTTTCTTGGTCATGCAAAAGGCGAATATCAATATCTACATCCCAATAACGATGTAAATATGTCTCAATCGACCAATGATGTATACCCAAGTGCAATAAAAATAGGTCTATTATTTGCATTGGATCATCTCAACGTACCGTTTCAAAAACTAATTGAAAGCCTAGGTCGCAAAGCTGAAGAGTTCTCTGATATCTTGAAAATGGGACGTACTCAGTTACAAGATGCGGTACCGATGACATTAGGGCAAGAATTTAGTGCTTTTGCGCATACCTTACAAAATGATTTGCAAAAGTTAAATCATATTATGCCCGATTCACTTAGTGTGATTAATTTAGGTGGGACTGCAATCGGTACGGGGATTAATACCGAGGTTGAGTATCGCTTAAATGCGATTCAAGCTTTATCAGAAATCACCGGTAAAAACATTTCAAGCTCGCCTGATTTGATTGAAGCGACTACAGATATGGGTGACTTTGTACTTTTATCAAGTTTACTCAAACGTACTGCAACAAAGTTGTCTAAAATCTCTAATGATTTACGTTTGTTATCGAGTGGGCCGCGTACTGGTATAGGTGAGATACAATTGGAACCACGTCAGCCTGGTAGTTCAATCATGCCAGGAAAAGTAAATCCAGTAATTCCTGAAGCGATGAATTTGGCGTGCTATCAAATTATTGCAAATGATTTAGCAATTACTTTGGCTGCAGAAGGTGGTCAACTACAATTAAATGCGTTTGAACCATTAATTGCGCTTAAACTATTTGAATCTATTGAGTTATTAGGCAAAGCGATGCAAATGCTGAATGAAAAATGCATTCAAAATATTCGTGCCAATGCGGCGCATTGTCAGCATTTAGTGGATAACTCAATTGGTATCATTACCGTGCTAAACCCATATTTAGGTTATGAAACCACTACACGAATTGCAAAGATGGCAAATGAATCGGGTGAGAGTGTTTTGGCTTTGATCAAAGCTGAGGGATTACTTTCAGATGAAATTTTAGCAGATGTACTTGCTGTTCATAATATGGTTCAGCCAAAACAACATGCGGCTTAGTTTTTAAAAGCTAAAGGTACAATTAAACTCATTCATGACTTATTATAAGAAATTAAGTTTCATATGGCATATGCAACTTAATACTTATGTAGAGTTATAAAAAAAGGGAAATTATAATTTCCCTTTTTTTAGCGATGCAAAATCTTAGTTTTTCAAAGCTGGTGTAGCAGCAGCGATGGCAGCGGCAACAGCATCATCTTCAGATTGTGCTGAACCAGAGCTTGCTTTTGGTGCTGGTGTTTTGGTTTGTGCAGTTTCAGTTTTTACTGACTCTGCTTTTGCAGGCTTCGCCTCAGTCGCAGCAGGTTTATTTTCCGCTTGTGCACTTGGCATAGTTGCATGGGCTTCATGCGTTGCTTCACGGCGAATTTCAGTGCTTGTATTTGCTGTTTCTGTGCGTTCAACTTCTACATGTGCCGGAATTTCGACTTGTTGCGCATTATTCTGCTCAACGCTTGGTAAGCTTTCAAACTGTGTCGGTTCAGAAGTCGCAGGTCGAGCAGTTTCAACTTTCTCTGGCTCAGCTTCTTTAGGCTCTTCTTTTTTTACACAAGCAGATACCAAAAGCGCTGTCGCAATTGCACCACAAATTAAAAATTTCTTATTCATAATGACTCAAAACAAAACGTATTAAAGAGATGTTACTTAGTATAACAGCAAAATGATATTTAAAAATCACCTTATCAAGTGCTAATTTTTTATTGGAAATGCTGATAGAATAGCCAATTGTTTATTGTTCTATGAATTGATGTGAATTGACTTTGCTTTCTTGGTACAAGGTAAAGTAAAATCGCACAACATTGTAGGCCAATTTAGGCTCCATTGTACGAGAAACTTAATGACCCATTTTATATTCGTAACTGGTGGTGTTGTATCATCACTAGGTAAAGGTATTTCAGCTGCTTCAGTTGCTGCACTTTTAGAAGCCCGTGGTTTAAAAGTAACCATGGTCAAAATGGATCCATACATTAATGTCGATCCTGGGACTATGAGCCCATTCCAGCACGGTGAAGTATTTGTCACAGAAGATGGTGCTGAAACTGACTTAGATTTGGGTTATTACGAGCGTTTCTTACGTCGTGCCAAAATGACCAAATTAAATAACTTTACATCAGGTCGTGTTTATCAAGACGTTTTAAATAAAGAACGTCGTGGTGATTATCTCGGCGGTACAGTACAAGTTATTCCACATATTACGGATAATATTAAAGAACGTGTTCTTCGCGCAGGCGAAGGTTATGACGTTGCCATTGTGGAAATCGGTGGCACAGTAGGTGACATTGAATCTCTCCCATTCATGGAATCTGTACGTCAGTTGATGGTTGAGCTTGGTCATAAACGTACCATGTTGATGCATTTGACTTTATTACCTTATATCAAGTCTGCTGCTGAACTTAAAACCAAACCAACTCAACATTCTGTTAAAGAATTATTGTCGATTGGTATTCAACCAGACATTCTGATTTGTCGTACTGAACATGATGTTGACGCAGATACCACCCGTAAAATTGCACTCTTTACAAACGTTGAAGCGCGTGCTGTTGTGGTGTGTAAAGATGCACGTTCAATTTATCAAATCCCACGTACATTCTATGAACAAAACGTTGATGATTTAATCTGTGAACGTTTTGGTTATGACAGCTTACCTGAAGCCGATCTTTCGGATTGGGATCATGTGGTTGAAGCATTATTGAATCCAGAGTACACAGTTCGTGTGGCGATGGTCGGTAAATATGTTGAATTGCCAGATGCATATAAGTCTGTCAATGAAGCACTTTTACATGCGGGTATTCAAAATCGGGTCAAAGTTCAAATTGATTATATCAATGCTGAAGAGCTTGAAAGCCAAAATCCTGCAGAAGTATTAAAAGGTATCGATGCAATCTTGGTTCCTGGCGGTTTTGGTGAACGTGGTACTGAAGGCAAAATGCAGGCAATTCAATATGCCCGTGAAAACAAAGTACCTTTCTTGGGTATTTGTTTAGGTATGCAATTGGCCGTGATTGAATTTGCTCGTCATGTTGCTGCTATGCCAGAAGCGACTTCTACAGAGTTTAATCGTTCAACAAAATTCCCATTGATTGGTTTAATTACTGAATGGTTAGATGAACGTGGTGAAATCCAGCATCGTAGTACTGAGTCAAACCTTGGTGGCACAATGCGTTTAGGTGCACAAAAATCAGAATTGGTTGAAGGCACTAAAACACGTGAAGTTTACGGCAAAGCTGAAATTACTGAACGTCATCGTCACCGTTATGAAATGAATGATCGTTTTATTCCTGCAATTGAACAGGCAGGTATGAAAATTTCGGGTTATTCTACAGCGCAACATCTTGTTGAAACTGTAGAAATTCCTGAACATCCTTGGTTTATTGCTGTACAATTCCACCCGGAATTTACAAGTTCACCACGTGATGGACATCCATTATTTGCGAGTTTTATCGATGCCGCTAAAAAGCAGCACCAAAACAGCAAGTAAGTATGTAAGAACTTAAACTAGGAAGTTTAAATGTCACAATTAAAACCACAAGAAATTGTACGTTTAGGCGATATACAAATGGCAAATCACTTGCCATTTGTATTATTCGGCGGCATGAACGTACTTGAGTCGAAAGACTTGGCTTTTGAAATTGCAGAAACGTATGTCGATATCTGTACTCGTTTAGAGATACCGTATGTCTTTAAAGCCAGTTTCGATAAAGCCAATCGTTCAAGCTTACATTCGTTCCGTGGCCCTGGTTTGGAAAAAGGCATCGAATGGTTAGGCGACATTAAAAAGCATTTTAATGTTCCGATTATTACCGATGTTCATGAACCTCACCAAGCTGCAGCTGTCGCTGAAGTTGCTGACATTATCCAGCTTCCTGCATTTCTCAGTCGTCAGACTGATTTGGTTGAAGCAATGGCGAAAACTCAAGCCATTATCAACATCAAAAAAGCACAATTCCTTTCTCCTCGTGAAATGAGCCATATTCTAAACAAATGTTTAGAAGCGGGTAATAACAAGCTCATTTTGTGTGAACGTGGTACGTCATTTGGTTATAACAACTTAGTTGTTGACATGCTGGGTTTCGACATCATGAAAGAAATGAATGTGCCAGTATTTTTTGATGTCACGCATGCATTGCAAACACCGGGCGGTCGTGCTGATTCAGCAGGCGGACGTCGTGCGCAAATCACGACCTTAGCACGTGCGGGTATGGCAACAGGGCTTGCAGGTTTATTTTTAGAAAGTCATCCAGACCCTGAAAATGCAAAATGTGATGGTCCTTGTGCATTACGTATGTCACAGCTTGAGCCATTTTTAGCACAGTTAAAAGAATTGGATACCTTAGTTAAAGGTTTCAAAAAGTTAGATACACATTGATGCGCTTAGAAAGCATCTTATTTTTAATCAACTGAGGAATTATTCATGAGCCAAATCGTTGACATTCGTGCACGTGAAATTTTGGACTCTCGTGGTAACCCAACCATCGAAGCAGACGTAATCCTTGACTCTGGCGTTGTTGGCCGTGCATGTGCACCATCTGGTGCTTCAACTGGTTCTCGTGAAGCTTTAGAACTTCGTGACGGTGATCAATCACGTTACTTAGGTAAAGGTGTTCGCACTGCAGTTCAAAACGTAAATGGTCAAATCAAAGACTTATTAAAAGGTCAAAACGTATTTGAACAAAAAGCGCTTGATGACAAAATGATTGCGCTTGATGGCACTGAAAACAAAGAAAAATTAGGTGCAAACGCAACATTGGCTGTATCTTTAGCGGCTGCACGTGCGGCTGCTGTTGAGAAGAAAACTGAATTGTTCCAATACATTGCAGATCTTCGTGGTCAAACAACTTTGTCTATGCCTGTTCCAATGATGAACATCTTGAACGGTGGCGCACATGCTGACAACACTGTTGATATTCAAGAATTCATGATTGAGCCTGTAGGTTTCACATCTTTTGCTGAATCTTTACGTGCTGGTGCTGAAATTTTCCATGCTTTAAAATCTGTATTGAAAAAGCAAGGTTTAAATACTGCAGTTGGTGATGAAGGTGGTTTTGCACCTAACTTACGTTCAAATGAAGAAGCAATTACTGTTATTCTTTCTGCAATTGAAACAACTGGTTATAAAGCAGGTTCTGATATTATGCTTGCGCTTGATTGTGCATCTTCAGAATTCTACAAAAATGGTCAATATATTCTTGCAGGTGAAGGTAACAAAGCATTCACAAGCAACCAATTTGCTGACTATCTTGCTGGTCTTGCTAAACAATATCCAATTATCTCAATTGAAGATGGTTTAGATGAGTCTGATTGGGAAGGCTGGAGCTATTTGACTTCTATCCTTGGTGATAAAATCCAATTGGTCGGTGATGATTTGTTCGTTACAAACCCTAAGATTTTACAACGTGGTATTGATGAGAAAGTAGGTAACTCTATCTTAATCAAATACAACCAAATCGGTACTTTGTCTGAAACTTTAGATGCAATCTATCTTGCTAAAGCGAATGGTTATAGCACTGTGATTTCACACCGTTCAGGTGAAACTGAAGATTCAACAATTGCGGATCTTGCAGTGGGTACAGCAGCAGGTCAAATCAAGACTGGTTCACTTTGCCGTTCTGACCGTGTTGCAAAATATAACCAATTGCTTCGTATTGAAGAATTGACTCATGCTGCTTATCGCGGTAAAGCTGAGTTTAAAGGTTTAAATTAATATCTTTTATTGATTTAAATTAAAAAAAGCCATTCTTTTATTTGATATAGGGAATGGCTTTTTTATACGCAAAAATAATCATGAATAGTATGTTTTAAGTGAAATTTAATATCATGTAATTGATTGATAATAAAATTTAAGGTAAAAATTTAATTAACTTAGTTTATTGAAAAAGAAAATTTATAATAAATAATATCGCGATATGTGAGTTTTTAGCATAAAGATAATTTTTAGATTTTTAATTACAAAGTTGATTATTGATCACCCACTTATTTTTTATAAAAAAGAAAACTTATTTTGTTCTAGTTTTGCAGTTTTCGCATAGTTTAGTGTTCTTCATACAAAATATTTGATGTATATTAGCATCTTAATTTAATGCTGTTACTCAAGACGCAAATCCATGTTAGAAGTCTTTAAAACAACTTCAAGTAAAGTGATTGCAGTACTCGCGATTTTAATCGTTGTGGTATTACAATATCGCTTTTGGTTCGGTGAGGGTGGTCATTTCCCTCATCAAGCTTTACTACAGCAAATTGAACAACAAGCTGAAGTCAATGCTGAGTTAAAAGAACGCAACCGAATTCTTGCTGCCGAAGTGTATGATTTAAAAAATGGTGCTGAAGCCATAGAAGAACATGCACGTTTAGACCTCGGTCTAGTCAAGCCACATGAAACTTTTGTACAGATGAGTACCATCAGTACCCATTACAAACCTATTTATACCGATCCAAGTGTAGATTTAAGAACCAATGAAGATGACAACGAACCTGCGCCAGAACAACCGTAAAATTTGGGCAATTGTTCCTTCGGCTGGCTCAGGTCGTCGTTTTTCAAAAACCGAACTTAAACAATACCAAGTCATCCAAAATCAAACAGTTTTAGCGCATACCATAGCGCGTCTAAACCATTTACCGCTTGCGGGTTATGTACTCGCCGTTGGTGAGCAAGACCATTATGCTCAAACATTACCATTAAAAAATAAACATTTGAGCCATTTTTGTTTGGGTGGTGCAGAACGTGTTGATTCTGTTTTAAATGCATTGCGTTATTTAGAGCAATTTGCACAAGCCGATGATCTAGTTTTTGTACATGATGCTGCTCGTCCTTGTGTAACACAACAATGTCTTGAAAACTTAGTCGATACCGCAATAAACCTGAACAGCAGTGCAATTCTTGCAATTCCTGTAAGAGATACTTTGAAGTTTGTTGAAAATCAGCAAGATATCAATAAAACAGTCAGTCGTGATCAATTGTGGCAAGCACAAACACCACAAATCTCTACTTTTTCAAAGCTTAAAACGGCAATCGAAACAGCTTTAGCGAATAATATTGTCATTACAGACGAGGCGAGTGCATTGGAATATATCAATGAACCTGTCAAAGTGGTGATGGGGCGTTCTGATAATATTAAAATTACCTATCCAGACGATTTGGAGTTGGCTAAGTTAATTTTGCAATCACAGCAGTAAAAACAACGAAAATAAAAAAATAATTATGCATTGATTGATTTTCTCAACTGCTATTTATCTCTATAATTTGACCAGATTAAACTAGGTTTAAGATTTGTATTCATGACACCATCGCCACAGTATAAGTTTTTACGTCAATCAGTCAGAGATGGTTTAAGTATTAATCAAAAAGTTTCAAGGTGGGACAAACTACACCTTGACCCTTGGTTATTGGGCTTTTTAATTATCAATGCGATTTTGGGTTTATTGATGGTCTATAGCGCATCTTCTGAAGATATGTCTATGGTCATTCGACAAGCCGTGAGTTTCGGTGTTGGTTTTGTTTTGCTTTTTATTTGTGCACAAATCCCACCAAAAGTATATCAAGCGATTAGCCCTTGGTTTTATTTGTTCGCAATTTTGTTGTTGATTCTGGTTTTATTGGTCGGTGATGTTCGATTAGGCGCAAAGCGCTGGCTGACCATTCCAGGGATTGGCAGTATGCAACCCAGTGAATTTATGAAGTTTGCCATGCCATTGATGATGGCATGGTATTTTGCACGTAACCCGTTGCCGCCTAAATTTAAACACATTGTGATTGCATTGATCATCATGATGGTGCCTTTCGTACTGGCATTATTACAGCCAGACTTGGCGATTGGTATCGTGATTGGTGGTGTGTTTGCTCTGTTTTTAAGTGGTATGTCGTGGACTTTAATTCTTGGGACTTTAGCGGCATTGGCATTGGCTTTCCCTTTAATTTGGACTTTTGTATTACAAGCTTATCAAAAGAAAAGGATTATGACCTTATTTGATCCTGAGTCAGATGCACTTGGGGCAGGATGGAACATTATCCAATCTAAAATTGCGATTGGTTCAGGCGGAATGACAGGGCGTGGATTCTTAGAAGGAACACAGTCTCAGTTGGGCTATTTACCTGAACATCATACTGATTTTATTATGTCGACTTATGCAGAAGAATTTGGTTTTATTGGGGTGTTCTTCTTATTTGCACTTTATACTGCAATGATTTTTAGATGTATGATGATTAGCTTAAGCAGCTTCCATAACTATGGTCGTTTATTGGCAGGTACGATTGGTTTGTCCCTATTTTTCTATGTATTTGTAAACTCTGGCATGGTCAGTGGGATTTTACCTGTGACTGGCGATCCATTACCGCTGATGAGCTATGGTGGATCAGCCGTGATTGCGTTATTGGCGAGTTTTGGTATTGTTATGTCTATCCATACGCATAAATAAAATCTTCACAATTTAAAATTTTTTAAACTAAAGCTATTCCTTCTCTTTTTTAAGAGAAGGATAGTATCAAACATAAATAAAAAATATTTTTCTTAAAATTAAATCGCTTATATAGCTTCCTGATAGTTTAAAAATCATGTGATATTGTGAATAATTTATCTATTTAAAGTTGAATTAAAGCTGACATTTCAACATCAAATCGGTATTGCTAAATCTGTTCTAAGTGCTAAATTAAAATAGTCATATAAATTATTTCTCTAACTACATCATTTTTATTATAAGACGATTAATTCGTATAAGGTTCGGTTCAGTATGCATATCATCATCATGGGGGCAGGTGTTATTGGTACAACATCCGCCTACTATCTAAAACAAGCAGGTCATGAAGTCACTGTGATTGATCGACAACCCAATGTGGCTTTAGAAACCAGTTTTGCCAATGCTGGGCAGATTTCTCCGGGTTATGCATCACCTTGGGCTGCACCAGGTATTCCACTAAAAGCGTTTAAATGGATGTTTCAACCACATTCACCACTGGCGATTAAGCTAACAGGCGATATGCATCAGTATCAGTGGATGGTTCGCATGTTGGCGGAATGTAATATCAATCGCTATCAAATCAATAAAGAGCGAATGGTGCGGATTTCTGAATATAGCCGTGACTGTCTGGATGAGTTACGTGCAGAAACTAAGATTCATTTTGATGAGCGTCAATTAGGTACATTACAACTTTTTCGTAAACAACATCAATTGGATGTGGCAGGCAAAGATACCGAAGTTTTAAAACATGAAGGTGTACCATTTGAGTTGTTGGATAAAGCTGGGGTTATCAAGGCTGAACCTGCTTTAGCCCACGCGACAGTTGATTTTGTTGGTGGTTTACGTTTACCCAATGACCAGACAGGTGATTGCCAAAAATTCACAACAGAGTTGGCAGAACTTGCAGCCAAACAAGGGGTCAATTTTTTATTTAATACGGTAATCGAATCAATCGAAAAAGATGCTGAACGGATTACATCGATTCATTTAAAAGATGGTAGAAAAATCAAGGGAGATGTTTATGTCATGGCACTGGGTAGTTATAGCCATGAAATGCTCAAACAATTGGAGATAGATGCACCTGTATATCCCTTAAAAGGCTATTCGATCACCACCAAAATTATTGATCCTGCACTATCACCTGTTTCTACAATCCTAGATGAGTCTTATAAAATTGCTTTAACCCGTTTTGATGATCGAATTCGTGTAGGGGGCATGGCTGAAATTAATGGTTTTGATCGTTCTTTAAAATCTAGTCGTGAAGACACTTTGCTTATGGTTTTACAACAATTATTTCCAAATGCAAGTGACATATCAGATGCACATTTCTGGACGGGTTTAAGACCTGCGACACCAGATGGAACACCGATTGTTGGTAAAACAAGATATCAAAATCTATATACCAATACAGGGCATGGAACTTTAGGTTGGACTATGTCATGTGGTTCAGCAAAATTATTATCCGATATTGTTTCTGGAACCACGCCAAAAATTGAATATGATGATTTAAATGTTTTCCGATATGACTCAGTAAATCACTAAGACGATTGTTAAGGCGAGATGAATCAAAATCACCAAGTCGCGGAACAGGAAATTTCATTTTCCAATGTGCATTTTTGGCATTGGTTTCTGCTTTTATTTCGAGGTTTTGATGAAGAAAAGGAGCTGAATTTAGATGAGGCGATTCAGGAAGCGGTTGGCTTAGATCCATATAACAAAGAATTAGCCGCGTGGTATCAATCATTTCTACTCAGTGAAAATAATAGCATTCGAAATTATCAATTTTCCATTAGTGCGGATATTTGGGTAGATATCCAGTTTGCTCAAGAGCAGATTAATTATTATCTAAATGATCTATATATAGGCAATCTGGGTGGGCACTTTGAAGCATGGTTTTTTACGCTAGAAGAGTTTCTGAGTTTTCAATTGAATGATCAGCACTTCTTATTATTGTTAGCAATGCTGGGTGTTGAACCTCAACAGACTTTAGACGCTAAAATTCAAATATCAAAAAGATTAAATAACATTCAGACATTTCAAGGACAACAAGATTACATCGCAAATTGTATCGTGAATGGTTTAAGGATGGGTCAAGAGTTTTATCAGGATGAACAAATCGGGATATCTAATCGACAAAATCATAGTATGCGTAATGTTGAGTTATATCCTGATGGTTTGGAACAGATAAAAACCATTAATCTTATTTTAAAGCATGATTAAATAGGAAAATAACAATGAAAGCGTTGTTTGCCACTATTAGAAATAGGGAAATGACAAACATTCGCTGTAACTTTGCAAGATGTTCGACAACTTTTCAAGGATTGACAAAGCTTGGTGCTGACTTCAATCAAGCTACAACAAAGCCAGAGTTGCTGAACAAGTTATTCGCTCAGCTATTTATTTCTTAAGTGATTTGAAGATCTTAATTTTTAATTTAAAAATTAGAGAATAATTGAACATATTTTACTTGTATTCGAACAAATTCATGGCATATTAATTGCTAATACAAGGAAAGATGATTGCAGGAGAGAAGTCTCTTGCGGACTCGCCGAAGGAGCAACGACCCCGGAAACTCTCAGGCAAAAGGACTGTAATCATTGTAAAACCTCTGGAGAGAAGTCATTCTATTGAAAACAAAAAAGAAATGACTCACCGAAGGGGATGGTAAGGCCTAAATAGTTTAGGTTTTTATCGAAGCTCTCAGGTACACATGACAGATGGGGCATACATTGACAATGTAATAAAAAAATATTGCATTTCAACGGAGTGTGCGTATGTGTCATGTCGTCATTATTGGTTCTGGTATTACAGGTGTTACCTCTGCCTATGAACTTTCTCAATTAGGTTATCAAGTTACTGTTATTGATAAACATTTATTTCCTGCTATGGAAACATCATTTGCCAATGGTGGACAATTGTCTGCGTGTAATGCTGAAGTGTGGAATCAAAAATCCACTGTGTTAAAAGGCATTAAATGGATGGCAAAAAAAAATGCACCATTGTTGCTCAATCCGTCTTTTGATTTGCACAAGTATGCATGGCTGGTCGAATTTCTTGGCAACATTAAACATTATGAAGAAAATACTCAAAATACAGTGAAAATGGCACTTTTAGCGCGTCAAAGGCTATTTAATATTGCTGAACAAGAAGGCATTGATTTTGATTTAGAAAAACGGGGGATCTTGCATTTCTATCATTCTGAATATGATTATAAAGTTGCAACTAGTGTAAATGAATTGCTATGTAAAGGTGGTCTAGAACGCCATGCAGTGACCAATGAAGAAATTAAATCCATCGAACCGAGTTTAATGGGTGAATACTATGGTGGTTTTTATTGCCCAGGTGATGCAACTGGTGATATCCATAAATTTACTACTGGACTTGCCAAAGCCACTGAAAAATATGGGGTAAAATATTTATTTGGTATGGAAGTTGTTGATGTAGAGCACACAGCCAACGGGGTGAATATTAAATACCACTCAAGTGTTGAAAACATGGAAGGCAGCTCAGTAGCAATCGAACAACTCAGTGCAGATGCCGTGGTGATTTGTGGCGGTGTTGGCAGTTATCAATTGGCCAATCAATTGGGCGATCGTGTGAATGTTTATCCTGTAAAAGGCTATTCAATCACCGTACAATTGGATGATGAAAAAAGTATCAATGGCGCACCTTGGGTCAGCTTGCTCGATGAAAGTGCGAAAATCGTCACGTCACGATTAGGTGCCAATCGTTTACGTATTGCAGGAACCGCTGAATTTAATGGCTATAATCGAGATATCCGCTCAGATCGTATCCAACCTTTAACAGATTGGGTTAATAAGAATTTCGATATTTCAACCGAGCATTGTATCCCGTGGGCGGGATTACGTCCGATGATGCCGAATATGATGCCTGTGGTAAAACGTGGAAAACGTGAACGGGTATTTTATAATACAGGGCATGGACATTTAGGCTGGACGTTGTCTGCTGCAACAGCTGTGATGATTAGTCAGGAAATTGCAAGCTCGCATCCGATTTAATCATATAGGCAATACTTTGGTATTTGCACTCTGGTGAATGTCCATATTCACCAGAGTGCTGGTAAAATAATTAGGTGTGTTATGAATATAGAATCAACAACGCAAAAGCACTGGCATGAAACGAGCTATGTAAAGTTAGTTGAATCGATTCAATATATTGCACAAAATTATCACGATGTGTACGCCTTGGCCTTGTACTACTATTGTGACGATGATGAACCTTGTTTTCCCAAAGTTGAACTTAACTTTAATACCAATGCACAGTTTCAAGCGCAAATTTCTGAAGCTTCGAGTCAAGCTGAAGCGAAATGGAATTATGCCTATTGGTTACAAGAACCGTCTTGGGATATTGGTGGAGAGAATGATCAGCTTTTGGCACAATGGTTTGAGCAAACGCCATTTTATTATTCTCAAAAACAGATGGAATATGCTGAACAAGAAGATGATGCGCTATTTAATGAACTTTTAGAAAAAGGCGAGCAGTTTGCTCAATTGTTTATTACACAAATAATCAAAATGGTTCAGCAATTATTTTCTGAAAATATTCTTCAAGATACATTTGGGAAAAATCTTCCAGTCATTATTCATGAGCTTGAATATTATGAAGAACCCATTTCGTGGACCAAAAGAGCCAATCCAAGTGCATTAATCAATGAATTTATGGATGCCTGTGAAAGTGATTTCTCTTAACAAAATATGCTTATGATTCAATGCTGAGGGACGTGATGTGCCCCACAGCACTTATTAAGTAGAAGCAAGCACTTTAAACGTTATAGACGAGTAAAGACTTCTTCTTGGGTTAAACGAGACTTGGGCAATTTTGCATTAAAGTCAGTATCACTACGATAACCGAGTGTCATAATCACAGACGGGACCAAATTCTTTTCAATTAAGCCTAATTCTTCAGTCAGAATATCTTCGTCAAAACCACCGATTGGCGTTGCATCGATACCTTCAATACCTGCAGCTAATAGCATTTGACCCAGTGCGATAAAGGTTTGATTTTCCGCCCAGCGCTGAATATCACCTTTTTCATTGCGATAATAAGAGACATAGCCTGTACGACTGTCTTTTTGACCTTGCTTAGCCTTGTCATCTTTAAAGCGGCCACTGAGATCATCCTGCTGAAGTAAATTACTCAGGTGCTGTTCTGTAATATCTGCTTTGGTACAGAATAAAATCGTATGTGATGAATCTAAAACCTTTGGTGCGTTATAGCTATATTTTCCGACTAAGGCTTTAGCAATACGTTGTTTAGCTGCATCATTGTCAGCAATAAAAAAATGCCAAGGCTGGATATTGATTGACGATGGGGTTAAACGCAGGATTTCAAGTAAACGTGCAAATTGTGCTTGAGGAATCTTTTTAGAAGAATCATAAGCTTTTG
This sequence comes from Acinetobacter sp. RIT698, assembly GCF_009668065.1. Classification (NCBI taxonomy): domain Bacteria; kingdom Pseudomonadati; phylum Pseudomonadota; class Gammaproteobacteria; order Moraxellales; family Moraxellaceae; genus Acinetobacter; species Acinetobacter sp. RIT698. Next base: position 29,805 of record NZ_WJYH01000020.1, on the reverse strand, counting down.
TGGTGTAACGTGTTTTTGCTACATTTAATACATCCATAAGGCGATCTCATATATCGTAAATTTTCGATATATTGTATGCTAAAATCGCGAAATGTGAATCTTCAAAACGTAAATAAAGGTGAAAAATCATGATTTTTAATCATGGGTAAAGTGATTTGTGTCTGAAATTGTCCATTTAATAAATTTCCAATCCGCATTTTCATCCACTTCTAAAATCATTGCTTCAGATGTTTTTTCGCGCCAATCCCCTAAAACAATTCTAGTTTTACCATTTACATCATGAATTTCAGGGCGATGGGTGTGACCATGAACCAACAGATCGACATTATTAACTGCTTTTTCAACAGCTTGCTGGTTAACATCCATAATTTCATAGGATTTATTTTGTTGAGACTCACGGCTTTTTTTACGAAAACCATTGGCAAGTTTTTGTCTAAAGCCAAGTGGGGTGCTTTTTAAAAGTCCCAATACAATTGGATTGCGAATAATTTTTTTAAATCGTTGATAAGAGATATCATCGGTACATAAAGCATCGCCATGTTCAAGACGAAATTTTTTATCACCAATGTTAAATGTATAAAATTCAGGAAGTAATTTACCATTAAACTGATTTAAAAATGTCTGCCCTAAAGCAAAATCACGATTACCCACTTGAAAATAAATTTGATTACCAGCTTGCAATGAAAATTGTTTTAGATGCTCAATAATTTCATCTAACCAAGGCGCAGTATAATCATCGCCAATCCAAGCATTAAACCAGTCACCGAGAATAAACAGTTGCGTGTTTTGATATTTATAGTGTTCTAATAAATCAAAAAACCCTCGAACCAGTCGAGGGTGTTCTGGTGACAAATGTAAATCAGCGATAAACAGATAGGTCACTTATTTTTCCTATTTAATAACTCCTCCCAAGCTTGCTTTGTAAGGGGAAAAGTATCCCTTTATTTAAAAGTCAGCTTCGGGAGGATTTATAAATTATTCAGAGATAATTTTTGCAGATTCAATCACAATATTTTCTAAAGGAACATCAGCATGATAACCACGGTTACCCGTGCGAACACCTTTGATTGCTTCAACAATGTCTAAGCCTTCAGTCACTTTACCAAATACTGCATAACCCCAACCTTGAGCAGTTTTACCTGTATGGTTAAGGAAAGAGTTGTTTTTTACGTTGATAAAGAATTGTGCAGAAGCAGAGTGAGGTGCTTGAGTACGTGCCATTGCAATCGTACCTTCGTCATTGCTTAAACCATTGTCCGCTTCATTTTCAATTGAATCACGTGTGGTTTTTTCTTTGAAGTTTTCATCCATGCCACCGCCTTGGATCATGAAACCATCAATAACACGATGGAAGATTACGCCATCATAAAAACCATCACGAACATATTCTAAAAAGTTAGCAACAGTTTTTGGTGCTTTTTCAGAGTTAAGTTCAAGAACAATGCGTCCTTTGTTGGTGTTTAATTCGACTTGAGGAAAACTCATTCTATAATCTCCTAATCATGACTAAAAATGTCATGGGTTTTTGGTTGAGAGAAGCATAAGCAAACTGTAAACTACATAGCAAGTAAAAATGTGAAATTCTTTTGTTAAAAAAGGATAAAATCACATTTTCTATATTCAATTTTAACTTTTAGAAGTGATTTATCAACTATGAAGCCAAATGATGTTGTTTCAGAACTGCCGAAAACCCCGACAAATAGTCCAAGCCCTGTCGATAATGCGCAGCAAGAACAACAAGCGGGCTTAGATTTTGTACGCCAAGTCATTACAGAAGATTTGGCAGCGGGCCGTACACAAAAAGTTGTTACACGTTTTCCACCTGAGCCAAATGGTTATCTACATATTGGTCATGTAAAGGCTATCTGCTTAAATTTTGGCATCGCTCAAGAATACGATGGTTTGTGTAACTTGCGTTTTGATGACACCAACCCAGATGCGGAAGAACAAGAATATGTTGATGGTATTGCCAATGACGTAAAATGGTTAGGTTTTGAGTGGAATGGCGAACCTCGCTATGCATCAAGCTATTTTGACCAATTACATACTTGGGCAGTTCAGTTGATCAAACAAGGCGATGCTTATGTAGATCTACAAAGCCCAGAAGAAATTAGAATTAACCGTGGTAATTTTGTCGAGCCAGGTAAAAACTCACCTTATCGTGATGCATCTATTGAAGAAAATCTTGCTCGTTTTGAAAAAATGAACAATGGTGAATTGGCTGAGGGTGAAGCAGTATTACGTGCCAAAATTGATATGACCTCACCAAATGTACATATGCGTGATCCAATTCTATATCGTGTACTTCATTCAGAACATCACCAAACTGGTGATAAATGGAAAATGTACCCAATGTATGACTATGCTCATCCATTGTCAGATGCGATTGAAGGGATTACCCATTCATTATGTACCTTAGAGTTTCAAGACCATCGCCCATTTTATGATTGGGTGGTTGAGAAAGTACATTCACAATCAGTTCCACGTCAGTATGAATCTAGCCGTTTAAATATAGATTATACGATTACCTCTAAACGTAAATTACGTAAATTGGTAGAAGGTAACTATGTTCATGGCTGGGATGATCCACGGATGCCAACTGTGGTGGGCATGCGTCGTCGTGGTTTTACCCCTGAAGGGTTACGTGAGTTCTGTAAGCGTGTAGGCGTGTCTAAAACAGATGGTATCGTTGATGTGGCTATGCTTGAGTTCTGTATTCGTCAATCTCTTGAAAATACAGCAGCACGTGGTATGGCTGTTTTAAATCCATTGAAAGTGACTTTGACCAACTTGCCAGCAGATTTGGATTTAAGCCATGCACGTCATCCAAATGTAGATATGGGCGATCGTATTATTCCTTTAACCTCTGAAATTTTTATTGATCGTAAAGACTTTGAAGAAGTTCCACCAAAAGGTTTTAAACGTTTAGTTCCTGAGGGTGAAGTACGTTTACGTCATGCTTATGTGATCAAGTGTGATGAAGTGATTAAAGATGCCAATGGCGAAGTGATCGAGTTGAAATGTTCAATTGATCCTGAAACTTTAGGTAAAAACCCAGAAGGTCGTAAAGTGAAAGGTGTTGTTCATTGGGTTTCTGCGTCGAAAGGGATTCCTGCTGAGGTTCGTGTTTACGATCGTTTATTCACCGAAGCTGCACCAGATGCAGATGATGATTTCTTGGCAAATTTAAATCCAGAATCTTTAACGGTACTTCAAGCGGTGATCGAGCCTGCTTTGGCTCAAGCGCAACCAGAAGATCGTTTCCAGTTTGAGCGTGAGGGTTATTTTGTTGCGGATCAATATGATCATACAGCAGATAAACCTGTGTTTAACCGTGTCTTAGATTTGAAAGATAGCTTTAAACCGGGTAAATAATTTTATTCAATCCTGAATAAAATCATGATTTAAGACCTAGCTTCGGCTAGGTTTTTTTATACTGTTTAAAATTGATTGAGGAATACTATAGAAAAGCGATATAGTAAATGCACAAATAATAATCAGGATAAATATATGTCTTCCCAATTTGATTTTGTTACGGTCCATATTAAACCTAATGTTCATTATAAAGGGCGATCAATCAGTTATCTTATCGAATGCAAAGATGGTTCGAAGAAAACATTGGGGGTAATTTTACCCACAGAGAAACCTTTAACTTTTGAAACGCATGTGACTGAGCGCATTGAGATTGTCTCTGGAAAATGCTTGGTTCGGATAGCAGATCAAGAAGAAATGGAAGTCTACAGTTCTGGAGAATCTTTTACTGTACCTGCAAATAGTCGTTTTAGTCTGCAATCCAGTGAAGTTGTAGATTATGTTTGTCATTTGGAATAACGGATAACATTAGCCAAATCATCATTAGAATTCTTTAAAGTAATCCTGTAAATACTCAATAAAAACTTTTACTTTATCAGAGATTAAATTTTTATCTGGAATAACAGCATAAATAGCAGTGGGTTCTACTCTAAAATTAGGAAGAACATGAACCAGTTTCCCTGAATCTAAATCGTTTTTGACATGCCAAAGTGAGTGATTGGATATGCCGAGCCCTGCCAAAGATGCCTGACGAATTCCTTCGCCTGAGTTGGTAATAAAATAGCCATTTACCTGGATATCTAATCTTCTATTTGGGTTACTGTGATCCAGAAAGTTCCATGTATTGCTGATGCCTTGTTGATGACGCTGCACGATACAACGCTGTTGTTGTAAATCCTCTAAACGTTTGGGGATACCAAATTTAGCGAGATATTCAGGTGCAGCACAAAGTAAGCGTTTATTGATAGATAATGGTTTTGCGATGAAAGAAGAATCTTGTAGTTTGCCAATGCGAATCGCAAGATCCATACCTTTGGTAATAAGATCTACATTTTGGTCATTTAAATCTAAATTGATTAATAATTCAGGGTGTTGTTTTAAAAACTCAGCAATAACCTGAACCAGTATCTGTGTTCCAAAGGTTGCGGAAGCGGTGATATTGATGCTTCCTGAAAGTTTTTGATCTTGAAGCTTTAAATTTTCGGTTAATGTCTGGAAATTATCGAGAAGTGGTCGTCCTTGCTCAATCAGTATTTTGGCTTCTTCGGTCAGACTTAGTTTCCGTGTCGTACGATAAAAGAGTTTAAGACTGAGCTGATTTTCAAGCCTTTGCACTCGTTGACTTGCCACTGAAACTGCAATATTGGCTTCTTTTGCCGCTTGGCTGATTGAACCCAAATCTGCGACACGTAAGAAGAATTGGAAGTCTTGTGTATTCATTTTCCATAAAATCGAAAAAGTAATTCCTCATTATCCTGATTTTTAAAATAATACCAAGTTGTTATTTTGTGATGAGACACATTATTCAATCAAGGTGAATGATCATGAAATATAATTTTTTAGGCAATTCTGGTTTAAAAGTATCTGAGTTGGGATTTGGTGCTGGAACCCTTGAAGGAAAAGGTCCTCTATTTTCTGCATGGGGACAAGCAGGGCAGAAAGAAGCCAATCAAATGATTACCACATGTATAGATGCAGGAATTAATTTCTTTGATACGGCCGATGTGTATTCAGACGGTGAATCTGAAAAAATGCTTGGAATTGCATTAGCACCTTATCGGCACAATGCGATTATTTCAACTAAAGTTGCGCTTCGTAGCAATGAACAAGTGAATCAGGTCGGATTGAGTCGTCATTATTTAATTCATGCAGTAGAACAATCGTTAAAACGCTTAAATACAGACTATATCGATGTTTTACAGTTACATCAGTTTGATAGCTTTACTTCGCTAGATCAGCTTATGAAAACTTTAGATGAATTGGTCCGAAGCGGAAAAGTTCGTTATATCGGGGCATCTAATTTTTCAGGCTGGCAATTGATGAAAGCGCAGTCGATTGCAGATCGTTATGGTTATGAAAAAATGGTGGCACATCAGGTGTATTATTCATTGATAGGTCGGGATTATGAATGGGAACTGATGCCTTTAAATCATGATCAGCATATTGGTGCTGTTGTGTGGAGTCCTTTGGGATGGGGACGTTTGACAGGTAAGTTTGATCGTGAGCATCCTTTGCCTGAAAATAGTCGCTTACATGAAACAGCACAATTTGCGCCACCTGTAAACGAAGAATATCTCTATCAAGTAATAGACGCATTAAAACAGATTGCATTAGACACGGGATATTCAGTCCCACAAATTGCTTTAAAATGGCTGTTAACACGAGCTACAGTGTCTACTGTACTGATTGGTGCTCGAAATCAACAACAACTGCAAGATAATCTAATCGCAAAAGATCTAGTGCTTACGGATTCACAATTACAGCGTTTAAATCAAGTCAGTGCGGTTCATCCAGCATATCCATATTACCCGTATTGGAATGGTCAATTTTCAGAGCGCTATCAGAGCATAGTTGAATCATCACTTATTCAAAACTAATTCGTTAAATTTGTTAACAAAAACATGATACTGATTACATAGCACTTATGTTATCAGTATCACTTTGTTATCCATATAGTTCTATATAAGCTTAGAAGAGTAATAAGAATGAATCCAACCATTGAAACTCAAATGTTAATTCGTAAACCCGTATCTGCGGTTTTTAATGCATTTATTGATCCTGAAATTACTTCAAAATTCTGGTTTAGTCGTTCTACAGGACCCCTAAAAGAAGGCAAAATTGTGCAATGGAGTTGGGATAAGTATCAAGTCAGCTCAAAGGTTATGGTATTTAACATTATTGAAAATAAATTGATTCAAATTACTTGGGGTGAACCCAAAACATCGGTAGATTTTATATTTGAAGAAATCAGCTCCGAGCACACCTATTTAAAAATTAGAAATTACGATATTTCGTTGCAAGGCTCTGAACTGATTCAATTTATTATCGATGCAACTGGGGGATTCACCACAGTGCTGGATGGTTTAAAAGCTTATTTGGAACACGGATTAGAACTCAAATTGGTTGAAGACAAATTTCCACCATTTTAATGGTGATTTAAAATCAGGGCTTTGCCTAAGGTCATGTGAACAACCTAGTTGAGTATTTTACTTTTTAGGTTGCTGTTCTTTAAGTGATAAATAGGTTGGAAGTTTTAATTTTGACTGAGCCCTGAGTTTCATTTTTATATATAAAACCAAAGCAAAACAGGTGGTTGCAACTGTTAAAAATAAGCCATTCATATAGGTCATGATTGAACTGATATAGCCAATCGTGGTTAAACGGTTCATCATTTTTACCACTTGAGGACTACTTTCAACTCCTGTAATTGCCCAACTACACAGATGTTCACAATTATTGATAATCAAATGATAGCTGTTTTCGTTCATGCGTGTACGCATACGTCGAACTACATGACGACCAGAAAACTTAGGTTGATCATAGTAACGGACACGGATCACTTTACCATGTGAAAATTTTTCAAGTGAAGTGATTTCGATTGGGCGTTTTTTTACAAAATGTGCCAGCCCAGAATAATGTATAACACGACCTTTTCCAGCATAGATTCCATGATGGCTATAGCCAAAATGTTTGACGATTAAATGCGCACCTAAAGGGTATTTAGCTATTTGTTTTGTCTGCATATTCCACTCAGTTCAAATAAAGTGTACACATGTATTTAATTGAAAGGATAGTTTGATTATAACCATGCAAAATGAATTTGATAGCCCTTAAAGTGATAATTAAGTAAAAAAATGCATTAAAAGTGCTAATTAGCCTTCATTATTCAATAGATCACACGATAAAATATAACACTTTGAATGGGGATGTTATGAATTTGAAAACTGGGGTATATGCGCTGATAAGCATGATGGGATTGAGTGCACTTTCCTTTCAAGTCAATGCCAATACTGACTATATCAAAATAATCAAAGACAAGAAGGTGATCGCAGATGCTGTTCGTATCGATGATCTAGATCAGCTACAACTATTTTTAAAAAACCAACAAGGGCAAATCTATAAAAAGTTCGCAGCTGTGCAAAAAGAGCGTAAAAAATGCCAGATCAGTTTTGCCATGAATGCAGGAATGTATCACCCTAATTTTGCACCAGTAGGCTTGTACATTGAACAAGGTAAACAACAAATAGAATTAAACCAACAAAAAAACAAATTTGGTAATTTTTTTATGCAACCCAATGGTGTGGTTGCTTGGAACAATAAGCAAGCTGTGATTAAAACCACAGAGCAATATCTTAAATCTAATTTTAAAGCTCGCTATGCTACACAATCTGGTCCAATGTTATTGATCAATGGTGAGATCAATCCAATTTTCGTTAAAAACTCAGATTCATTGAAAGTTCGCAATGGGGTGGGAATTAAAAATAATCAACTGTATTTTGTGATAAGTCGTGGAAAAATTAATTTTTATAATTTTGCTGATATTTTTAAGTCGCAGCTTAAAACAGATCAAGCTTTATATTTAGATGGTTCAATTTCAAGTGCATTCATTCCACAAGTGAAAAGGAATGATCAGACTTATGATTTAGGCCCAATGTTTATTTATAGTGAAGCAAAAAATTGTGACGATTAAAATGGCAAAATTAAAGTTTGAGTTTTTATTTACAGGCAAAAATGGATGCCTGCAAACAGAAGCATCCATTTTGTAGATCAAGGATAAATTACTTAACCATGCCAATGATTGAAGATTGTGCTTTACAGGCTTGAATAGCATCTTCTTTAGATAACTTTTTAATTTCTTCTTCAAAGGCTTTTTTCTGTTCTTTTAGTGAATCTTCAGGAATGCCACTTTGTTTTGCCAAGTCTTCCATATGCTTCCAAGATTCTTCACATTCCTTTGGCATACCACCACATGCGGTTAAGATAGTGCCTAAAGCGAGAATTGGAATTAAATGTAATAATTTCATATTCAGATCCTTTAATTTAAGTTGGTTTTTTGCTGAGGTTTATTCATATTGATCATTAAAATTTATAGCGTATACAAATGACGAAAAAATGAATTTGTCTTTGAATAAAAAGAAAAAGACTTCATTCTCAAGTATATACACTAGAATGAAGTCTACGCTAAAAAATAATTTTAACAAGATCATGCATTGAGCATTAGAAACGGTAACCTATTTTTAAACCATAGCCTATGGCATTGTTGTCTCGATAATCGCCTTGTTGGGCAATTTCTGAAGCACCGGGTACCGGAATGTAATAGGTACCATCTTGTGCCGTGGCATCACCAATCCAAATATATTTGATGCCTCCTGCGATAAAGTAATTGTCAGCAGGGTTGTATTGAACACCCAACCCTAAGCCCCAACCGCCTTTGGTAGGATTCAATACAGAAGCAGGATTTCCAGTACCAGAATCCCATGAAACATCAGCCGACGCAGCCCATTTTTGTGTAAATTGATGTCCTAAACCAACAGTGATGCTGTATTGGTCTTTCTGATAGTCATCCAGATTAAATCCACCAGCATATAGGCCTTGGCTTAACTCAGCTGTTGCCAGTTCAGTGAGTGCGCCAAACTGTGTTGGACGGATTCTAAAATCTTTCCAATTTACCCAACGCGCATTTAAATATGCCAGCGTATCTTTATAAACACCTGTTTGAAAATCTAAATTTACCGATTGTGGCGTGTTGATTTCTGTATCTTTATCAGGAGTGAATGCTAAAGGTTGTCCAAAAATGGTTTCTTGAGCATCTATTTTGTGCTTAATTTTAGAACGATAAGTCACGGCTGCCTTTAAAGCAATTTCAGGAATCTGAAAAGCAGCACCAGCAAGCCATCCAACAGCACTATCTTGTTTAAAGTTGGCATCATAGCCATTAAACACACTCATCGAATTACCACGTAAAGACACTTTGCCTTTGACTGTCTGGTATACGCCACCGCCGTAGAGGTTAAAATGAGCATCTGGCTGAAAACCAAATAGCATCGCAATATTTTGAGTATCAACATCCGCAAGGGTACCTTTCATACTGATTTCAGTATCAGAGAAGGTATTATTGCTACGTAAAGGATATTCGATTGCAGCACCATAAGGTTGATCATAGATGAGCCCAAAGGAAACTTTTGGCGCAATTTGCAGTTTTAATGCTGCATTATAGTATTGATATGATTGTGCCATATCACCTGTACTCAAATCATTGCTGCCTGCATTGATTAAATCAGGTCGATTTCGAACTTTACCTGATACTTTCGGGTCAACTGTGGCAATACTGGCTTCGAAATAATTCTTGTCTTCAAGAAACGCCAGTATCGATTGACCAGATTGATCCATCGCAGCTGCATGAGTATAAGCAGTGGGTAAAATGCTGAGGATACTGAGAATGAGTGATTGAGTTTTCATGCTTTTCTTTCCTTGAATGTTTTTTTTATTTCGCATATAAAATTCAGACAAAACTATAGTGAACAATAGAAGTTAAGCTATTAGTTTATTTAAGTTTTATCTGAAAGCTTTATGATTTTAGTGAATCATTTTTACTGGATTTAATAAAGGGGTGTAATGACCAATTTAAGGGGGGATTATCGGACAATTCATATGTGCATTGTCTTAAGAAGTTGCCTTAGATCATTGAAGAATATTGAAGAATCAATCGCTGATTTAAAAAAGATTATTTTCCAAAAAGAATTAATTTAAAATGACTGCTTTGATCGATCAGGAATTGATAGATCAGCAATGGTACAAAATAACCTCAACAAGATAACTAAGTTGATCAATGATTTATTAAATATTGAATGAAGCGATCAGGGTGGATAGCTTATTGCTGCAAAATTTATTAGTATTTAATCTGAATTACCTTGTGGTATCAGCAAGGACAAACTATTCATTGCCAGTTTATTTGGAAAGGAATTTACGTATCGCTATGAACTATAAAAGATCCTCTGTCATGGAAGAGAAAATGCAACAGAACCGCGAGATGATTTTATTGTCTGCACGAGAGCTGGTTGCACAAGGAGGATTTAAAGATGCACAAATTCAAGCGATTGCGGATCGGGCAGGCGTATCAAGTGGTCTGGTCTACCGTTATTTTGAAAATAAAAATCAAGTACTGATTGAAGTTTTAAATGCGGCGATTCATATCGAAGTCAATATTCTCAATGATATTGCACATACCCAACTCAGCGCACTAGAAAAACTAGATCGCGCCGTTACAACCTTTGTAAAAAGGGCAATGAACAGCCCTCGACTGTCTTATTCTTTATTGTTTGAACCTGTCGATCCTCAATTTGAGTTAGAACGCTTTCAAAGTAAGCAATTGATTAAAGAAAGTATTATTAAAATTTTGACCGAAGGACGTCATTCAGGCGAGTTTATTTTTGAGGATCTAAACACCACGGCATTGTGCATCGTGGGTGCAATGACTTTTGTTGTGATTGAACCTTTAAGTATCGCCAAGACCAAGCGTTTTGATAAAAGCTATAAAGAGTATTTTGTAAAACAAATCGCTGATTTTTGTTTGCAGGCAGTGAAAGTCAAACATCCTCAGGAATAATAATATTAATCATCATTGCAAGGCTTAAAGAAATGGCAAAGGACTTTAATAATCCAGTTGTAGTTGAAGGATATGATGCACATATTCGTAAATTAATTCCCGGTTATGAACTGATACATTTACAAGTCCATGCTGTATTAAAGAGCTATGTATCGACTCAAGCAAAGATTTTAGTCGTGGGATGTGGTACAGGTTATGAACTGCAATATTTGGCTGAGCAATTTCCTCATTGGAATTTTACAGCAATAGATCCTGCAGCAAATATGATTGATAAAGCCAAACAACATATAGCAGATTTAGGGCTTTGTTCTCGAATTCAGTTTATACAAGGTGATACATCTGTTCTTAAACGAGTCGATGTGAGTTTTGATGTGGCTTTGGCTATCTTGGTTTCACATTTTGTTCCAGTTGATGCAAAAGCACAATTTTTAAAAGATATTGCAAATCACCTAAGCAGTACTGGTCTATGTTTAAGTTATGAATTGATGGAAATTTGGAATGCCAAACAATTACAAGCTTTAAAAAATCTGAGTTTAGCAACAGGATTAACAGAAAAACAGGTACAACTTATGGCAGATCGTATTGAACAAGATTTTGCTTTAATTTCTGTTGATGAAATGAGCGCTTTGTATTTGCAAGCAGGTTTTAAGCGTGTGGAAAGCTTTGCTCAAGTATTGAATTATCATGGTTTTATTGCATTTAAAACGGACTAAGAAAAACGTATAAGTAATAACTAAAAATCATTTTTTGCTTTAAAGTAAATCAATTAGTTATATTTCTATGAGCTATATACGCTTATAAAAAAGTTCCTTATCCAAGTGGATGAAGGAACTTTTTATTGCGGATCAAAGCCAAAAATAAAGGATTATTTCTCTTTGCTTTCTTTTTCAGGTTCTTTCACAACATTGACATCATACAAATGAGCAAAGGCTGAAAGTAAACGAATTTTAGGATCTGCATTTGAAATCTTAATGCTTTGATCTGCTTCAAGTGTGATTAATTTCTCAGCAACAAAATAATCGACAATTTGTGTGATTTCACTCTCAATCTCAGATTCATCCCATTTTAAAAAGAAGGCTTTTTGTATAAGTGGGTATTGTTCGATGACTTGGGTATATAAATCAGATTTTGAAATCTCAAATTGCTGCTGCTCTGTTTCAACACGCAATACTTTGGCAATCAGTGCTGGCAGGATAAACGTGTGCAGAATGTTATTACTGAAATACTTAAGCAAGCCCACCTGTATATCACTGACTTTCACCCAACGTTCATTATCATGCTCAATCAATTCAACTTGTTTAAGCTTCATGGCATATTGAATGATTTCTGTGTTGGAAAGCTCAGTGATTTGCATACGCTCATCATAACGATGCTGTTTGAGTAGATTACGGAATTGTTCTAAACGTACCAATACTTCACGCTCTGCCAAAGCATGCGTTGGTGCATTTAACAAGACCAGCGAAATCAAACTAATAGGATTAATCACCACGGCTTTATTGATATTTTCCAAAATATCAAATGCAACATCATTGACCGTGGCTTTAACAGACTCAGGCATCTCTTCATGCAACGCAACACGTTGAGGTGCATTGTTCTTTTTTAAGATCTCTTCCAGGAAAACTGGTTCACCTAAATTGACGTGGACAACACCAAAGACTTTTTCAATCTTTTGAATAGATTTAAGTAGTCCAAATAGTGATTCAGCTTGTTTTTTCTGTCCACCCAGCTCTTTTATGTATGAACTGCCTTCGATCAGTTTTTCATATCCAAAGTAAGTCGGAATAAAGGCAATCGGTTTACTATTGCCACGCAAATAACTTTGGATGGTCATTGCGAGCATCCCTTTTTTTGGCGGCAATAAAAGTCCAGTACGAGAACGACCACCTTCAATAAAGTATTCCATCGGTGTATTTCGATTGAGCATACTGTAGATATATTCTTTAAAGACAGCGGTATAAAGCGCATTACCATTAAAGCTACGTCGAATAAAGTATGCACCTGCACCACGCATCAGTTGTCCAACCACAGGCATATTTAAATTAATACCTGCTGCAATATGGGGAACCATCAAGCCACGGTTATAAATCACATAAGACAATAACAAATAGTCAATGTGGCTGCGATGACAAGGGGTATAGACAATTTCATAATCTTTGGCAAGTTCACGAACCGTATCGAAATTATGTACTTCGATACCGTCATAGAGCTGGGTCCATAATTTAGTTAAAGCAATTTCAGCAAAGCGTAAGGTCGAATAAGAAAAATCAGAAACGATTTCATCGAGGTATTTATGCGCGAGTGCTTCGGCTTCATTGATGCTGATTTTTTTATGAATGCTTTCATTGAGAATGGCTTCTTTGACCGCATCACTCAGCATGAGTTTGTTAATCACATTGCGACGATCTGAAATATCAGGACCAAGAATTGCTTCTTTGTAGCCATTAAATTGTTTATTGAGCTCAGTTACCACATAATGCGCTGGTGAAAAATTGGGTGTGAGTTCAATGGCTGAATCAATTAACTGGCGTAAAGAAACTGCTTGATGGAATTCAATATAATTATTACGGCCATACAGGGTAATGTTGAGTGCTTGTTTAATGCCCGTTGGCTTTGCCCAAGCATCAGTCATCAATGCTTTATACCAGCTATCTTCATTCTCTGGTGCACGTCCCCATAAAATCGTTGTTGGTACTAAAAGCACATCTTGCTCAGGATGTTTCAATAAATATTCGATTAAGCGAATAATTTTATCTGGGTAGTATGCAGAAGCATTGCTTTTGGTTGGTTCTAAAGTGATAAAACGATCATCTTCCTGATAATCTGCCCCTAGATTAAGGGGCGCAAAAGCAGGGCTGAGTTTTCTTTTTTCTGTTTCATTATCGATCAAGACTTTATTTGAAGTTGAGTCATCTTGAATGACATAGCAAATCGGAAAATTAGCTGTGTTTGGATCATTAACTGTATTTTCAAGAGTTTTTGTATCGCCTAAAACTTGTGGGCTGACGATTTTATCTAAGATTTTTTTTGTAAATTGACGATAAAATTTTTGATAAGCATTGCTTGCCATAATATTCTCTAAATATGAGTCATATCGTTATTATGCTTGAAATAATATACAAATATATAGTTTGATTTGACGACAAATCGGTCAAACACTTTGCCTAAAAACTAAACTCATGATTTTTATCAATAAACTATTTCGATATTGGTATAATTAAATTCAGTTACTCAATATCAAAGTTTCATAGAAAAGCATTATGATAGATTGATATAAATTCATTTAAATTCAAGGAAAGGTCATGTCTACAGATCCAAATTTTCCAGCAACTGAAAACTTAGGTATTGCTGTTTATTCTAATAATGCTGAGGCAATTGGGAATACACCACTTATTCGTATCAATCGTCTTATTACAGGTGGCGCAACGGTCTTAGCAAAAATTGAAAGTCGTAATCCTGCTTTTTCTGTTAAAGATCGAATTGGCGCCGCACTTATTGCAGATGCAGAGGCGAAGGGGCTTTTGAAAAAAGGCATGCATATTGTAGAACCAACCAGCGGGAATACTGGTATTGCATTGGCATTTGTAGCAGCGGCAAAAGGTTATGCCATCACTTTAACCATGCCAGCAAGTATGAGTATAGAGCGCCGTAAAGTATTAAAAGCGTTGGGTGCAAATTTAATTTTAACTGAGCCCGCAAAAGGTATGAAAGGCGCAGTTGATGAGGCAGTACGTTTAGCAACTGAACAACCTGAAACATATTATTTACCGCAACAATTTGAAAACCCAGCCAATCCTAAAATACATGAGACAACAACTGGTCCGGAAATTTGGGCAGCCACTGGTGGTAAAGTCGATATCCTTGTTGCTGGTGTCGGAACTGGCGGTACCATTTCAGGTATTTCAAGTTATTTTGAAAAGGTCAAGCAGCAAGCGATTTACTCCGTTGCTGTAGAACCCGCAGATTCACCAATTATTGGACAAACCAAACGTGGTGAAACTTTAACGCCTGGGCCACATAAGATCCAAGGGATTGGTGCAAACTTTATTCCGAAGAACTTGGATTTAGACTTAGTTGATGAAGTTATTGCTATCGATAATCAAGAAGCGATTGATTTTGCTCGTCAAAGTGCCACTCAAGAAGGTATTTTTGTCGGTATTTCTAGTGGTGCGGCTTTAGCTGCTGCTGCACAATTAGCTGCTCGTCCTGAAAATGCTGGTAAAACCATTGTGGTGATTCTTCCAGATGCGGGTGAACGTTATTTGTCTTCCGTTTTGTTTGAAGATATTTCAGCAGATTAAGTTTAAATTAAATCGTCTATATCTATGCTGTGTATTATTGTCATAGACTAAAAAATAAACCCGCTCAAGTATCTGCAAGAGTGGGTTTATTTTATTGATATTCAGTTTCTATTCTTAAACTTCTATAAAGAAGACTTTAACTGTTTTTCATGTTGTTTGACTTGTTTCGCGTATCGTTTACCTTGACGTTTCATTTTACGATTTGTTTGGTAATTTGTGGGTCCAACATTGTAGTAGGCTAAGGCTTTTTTCCAGCTTCCTGCACTTTGATTGTATTTAGCCAAGATCATGGTGCCACAGCGTACATTGGTATATTCATCAAACAAATCACCAGGGCAGGCTTGTTGCCAATAACGCGGCATGATTTGGGTAAGCCCAACAGCACCAGATGGAGAGGTGACATAACTCCGATAACTCGATTCTTGACGGATGGTTGCTGCAATCAGTAAAGGATCTACATCATATTGATCTGCGCTTTGTACAATCATTGGGGATACACGATTGGCAACATCGGGAGAGACAGAATAGGCTTTTTGGATTCCAGTCGAAAGTTTAGCAGCACGTTTTTGCACAGAGCCGCCACCCAAAGACGAACATGCTGTGATCGCAAGTGTTAAACCCACTGTAGAAATTATTTTTAACTGATACTGAAAATTCAAAATAAAACCAATGTTATGTATCCAAGATTGCCCTGATGTTAAGTAGCTGATTTAAACCTGTCAATCTATGAAAATTGGTAGATTTATTCGTGATTTGTATCTTAAGCTGTTGGTTGCTTGCTATTTAGGCGTTATTTCGTCATTTTTGCTTGTTTTTTCTGTAACATTATTGCCAACATTAAATGCAATGGATTCTGAGCAGTATATTGGACTTCAAATTGTTGATTTCTATTGTGCTGGTACAGAGCATAAATTACTGGAATATTTAATTTATTTCCGTCAATCACATTTGAGTCTTTATCTAAAAGTTCTTTGGTCATATCTGCAAGTACATTGGTGCTAATCTCTTGTTGAATTACACCTTGGCAAATATATTGTGCACCTTCAAAGTGATCAGTAATCAAATCGATTAGATTTTGTGAATCCTGATTGTCTTTATCAGCCTGTAATTTTTCCAGATTTAATCGCTTTATTTTAGTTAAAGTGATTCCTTCTATAGAAGGTATGGTTTTTGTTGTTGTGTTTGCATTTGGATTAAATTGTTGAGTAAGTTGATTTAATTTTGATCCAAAACTGATATTTACCTGACTTGAGTAGAGTTTTTTTACACGATCAGTCACTTGTTGATTATTACATTCAGACTGATTAAATAAACTGCACCCTTGCAGACCAAAACCTACACAGAGCATTGTAAATATTATTTTGTAATTCATCTATATCTCTCACAATCATGTTTATTCACTAACTCCACCAATATCTTAAAATATGAAAGAAGATGGGTGCAGAAAAGCAGATAGAATCAATCCGATCTAACATCCCACCATGACCATGAATCAACTGTCCCCAATCTTTGACACCGCGGTCACGTTTGATGGCTGACATCACCAAACCACCGAAAAAGCCAAAGATACACACAACCAGTCCTATCAATGCAGCTTGTAGGTAGCTAAATGGAGTGAGCCATGCCATAGCAACACCTAAAGCTGTGGCTAAAACAATACCACCCACTAAGCCTTCAACTGTTTTTGATGGTGACAAGACAGGTGCAACCTTGTGCTTTCCAAAAAGCTTACCACAGACATATTGCAAAACATCGGATGCTTGAACGACCATAATCAGCCAGATTGCTAACCAAATCGGTTCACCTTTAAAACCATTTAGTTTTAAATTGAGTAATGCAGGAACATGGGAAATACAGAAAACACAGACCATGAGTCCCCATTGAATTTTAGAACTACGTTCAAGGAAGTGTTTGGTATCTTCTTGTTTTAGACTGGCTATTGGAATCAGTAAAAATACATAAAGTGGAATAAAAATTGAATATAAGCCGTACCAGTCGATATAGATCAAATAATATTGATAGGGAATAACAAAATAAAAGGCGATAAGTAAAGGGAAATAATCACCACGCCGTGTCGGCAATAGACTGGTAAATTCTCGTAGAGCAAACAGGGAAATAATCCCAAATAAGATAATAAATGCAGTTTGACCCAATAGGATGGCTGCACCAATGACGATCAACATCACCCACCAAGCATTGATCCGTGCGTTTAAATTATCAATCACTGATGAGGGTTTTTGCCCAGCTTTTTGCTTGAGAATAAAGCCCACGCTAGATGCAAAAACTAAAATTCCCGCAAAAATACCAAATAAAAGATAGGTTTTATTCAGATTATCTAAAATCATTGATTCTCAACCTCTTTTAATTGTAATAGCTGCTTCTGTGCATAATCTATAAATGTGGCTTTATCCATTTCTAAATGTTGTTCTAAAGGAAAGCCAAAGCATACGGTAGACAGTAACGGCAAAGGAACAAAAGAACCTTTTGGCATGACACGTCTTAGATTTGAAATCCAAACAGGGACAATCTCAATCTCAGGAAATTGTTTATGTAAGTTATAGAGGCCACTTTTAAAAGGCAATAGCTCAAGATCATCATCAAGATTTCGAGTACCTTCAGGAAAGAAAATAATGGAATAACCCTGAGCAAGAGCGTCTTTAACAGGTTGTAAAGGGTCTGCATTATCTTCGCGATTACGTTGAATCGTAACACCATTAAAGGTGTCTTTAATTAAAAATTGTCTAAAGCCATCTTTCAGCCAATAATCTGAAGCAGCAACAGGTTTAGTTTTACGACGCATCAGTTTTGGAAGTGAAGACCATAATAAGATAAAGTCGATATGACTATTGTGATTGGCATAGTAAATACGTTGTTTCATCTCAGGCTGACAACCAACCCATAAGCTACGAGCACCAGTTAAGAGTCGTGCGCCACGGCGTGTCAAAAATGCAATAAAGCGAGCAATAGAGTGTGATGCTAAATTTCCATTAGATGAATCTAAGTGTTGAGTCTTTTGCTCTAAAGACTGTTTATTGTATGACTCTTTATCTTGTTCGGAACGTTGTTCAGGTAGTTGATTCATTCTCTAAGCCGATTGATATTGAAGCATTTTATTGTGGGGCAAGCTATATAATAGGATGATTAAAGTACAAAATTCTACTTTTTAAGTGACTAAAATAAAAATATAACCAACCTTAGTTTTGAATAAAAAGTAAAAAGCTTGGTTTCCATTTATAAATTTATCATTTCTGTTTTTTGAATCATAGAAGAATTTTATAGCATTTCAAGATATTCACTGCTGAGAAACTGAGAATTTTCTTGATTTAAGACGATTCAAACCATCATACGATAACAATTGAATATATCAGTTCAAACTGTATCAGTTGAGGTTAAAATCGCTTTAAATAATTCTAGAAATCAAAATCATTAAAACCAGATATTGTATCAATAATAAAGCAATTTGAAGTTTTAAAAGTTTAAAACATCCTGCAAAACGCTGTGACCAATCACGTCCTGCTTTGGATGCAGGCATCAATTTCATACTCATTAGAGTTTGATCAAATTGTAGGGTTAAGTTTTCAATAGATTCAGTTTGGGATTCACGTGCAATCATTTTAATGAGTTGAGCATCAAACTTAACTCGAAATGAGAGATAGTGATGAAGCCCAGATAATAACAATGTAATGACAATGAACGTCCAGAACTCAATGGATTGCCAGCCTTTGAACAGGATGGCAAAAATAGATAAGGCAAAAGCCAAATAACCTGAAAGCAATATAGCTGTGGTTGCTGATAACAGTTGCGCAACCACATAAAAATTCATTTTCATGGCACTAAACCTTTCAGTTTTAGATGGTAAATTTCTAATTCTTCCAGTTGGGCTTGTTTTAATACCACCCAAGGGCGAGCTTTACGAATAATGCTTACCATTTCATCAATATTGGCATCTTGGTTTTGTTGAATCAGCCAAGCAGTGAGTACAGCGCTACTTCTTGAATAACCTAAGGCACAAAAAATCAGAATATTTTGGGTAGAGCTATGTTCAAGCTTCGACATCAAATCATTTAATCGTGCTACGGCAAACTCAAGCTGATTGGCTTGTAATGGAATCAAATCTAGACTGAGATATTGCTGATATGCCATTGCATGATTTAGGGGTAACTCAGCAACACAATCAAATATTGCATTGTATTGGTGGTGATCTTGTTGTACTGGAATTCTTCCAATATAGATTTTTTTAAGTTCATGTTGAATGATAAAAGAATCTTCGGGATGCTTTTTGGTCCAAATACGACTATTAAGCCAAGCAAAGATTAAATAAGGCGCAAGCAGTATTTGCGCAGCAACAGTCATTTTACCATTTTCTTGTTTTTGAAAAAAATGTGGACGCACAAAACTATAGCTATGTGCAACGATAAATAGGCTCACAGCAGGGTAAATTAGCCACAATCCCCAAGGTCTAAACTCGTAGGCTAAGATAAAGAAAATCACTGAGCCACAAAGGTAATAACTACCAAGCTTTAAATGTTTTGCTGTTAACAGTTGCAGTCCATCTTTTCTAAATGGGGATTTTACTGAAATTGGAAATAACCATAAGCATAAAGCGCCAACCAGTATTCCAGTGGGAAGGTCAATAAAATGATGCTGCCATGTCGTGAGTACAGAAATTCCAATCAGCACACACCAAAAATCGACCACATATTTCCATGCCCCAGATACATGGCGACGATAGAAATCCCAAAGAATCATCAGCAAAACAATATGTAATGAGGGCGCTTGATTAAAGGGCTTATCAAAGCCCATGAGGACATCAAACCATAGACCGAAAAAACCATCTAAAGGTGGACGTTCAAAACTAAACTTTAAAGGGAACAGTAAGAAGCAACTAATCGAAATGACTTGCGCTAAAAATAGCCTAAGCGCTTGTTGTTTAAGCTCAAATTTGTTCCAACAAAGTAATAAGGAGAGGCCATAAAACAGGTCAATTGACCAATACGGCACAATCGTCCAAGCCCAAAGTGGAATATGCTTTTCCCAAGCAAAGACAATACTTGGAACATCACTAAGACCTGATGCATATTGATTTGCAAAGCCATAAGTGAGGAAAAAGAAAGGCGCAAGAAAAACTAAGCAAAGTACGCCCCATTTCCAAGTCCCAGTTTCTTTGATTAGATTATTGCTCATAAAATTTTTATTAAGTTGATAAGGTTGGAGATTTTTAGAATAATCAGAAACAATCTCTGTATCCGTAATGTGTGATTCAGAATCAGATAGAGTATTCATTTCAGTTATCGAATGATTTGGTTTTAAAAGTCTTTCCTTAGGTAGATGAACCTCTTGAGAAAGAATATCTTTAATTTCCAAAGCTAATTCTACGGTATCTACTTGAATCCAAATCGTAGAAAATGCAAAATCATTTCCTATTGTTATTTTTTCATCACCAATTAAATATGTAAGTTCAATAAAATCTTCATATGGTTCGAAAGGCGGTTCTGAAATGACCTCAATAGGATAAATTTTTTCTAATACATTTAAAATATGTGTTACACACTCACGCCATTCATAATTATCACCATCAAAATCTACATCATAATTCAGACGGAATTGGTTTTTAGGCCAAAGTGGAAATCTACGCATATCTTCAAGTGTGTACATATTCTTTAATCCATTTCTAAGTTAAGTGCGCATCCTTGCACATTTGATTGATCCTAACTTGATTACATGGTGTCAAAGTTTCTGTGCGACTGAGACGGTAAATATTCCAAACTCATCAATACATTGGTCGACCTTTTTAAAGCCAGCAGCTTCAACAAGTGCGTCCATTTCCGCTTGTGAGCGTAAACGCATTACCCAAGCATCACCTTCACGATGTGAGGTTAATGCACGCGCAATAAACTCTTGCTGTGGGTGCCAAATTTGACCGGTATAAATCAAGTAACCATCTTTAAGAATTGCTTTACTTAAACCTTCAAGTGATTGACGTAGCAAATCATTGTCTGCAAATAACTCATATAAACCCGAAACCACGGCAAGTGATGGTTTTGGTTTAACTGAGGCCAAAGACTGTGTATCAAATGCATCTGCTTGAACAAATTCAGCAATGTCATTGAGTCCTCGCGCTGCAATCATTTGCTGACCAGCTTGTACATTGATATCGCTATAATCACGTAATAAAATCGAATCTGGTCGTTTTGGCAGTTGAACCACAGCATCTAAAATATAACGTCCATGACCAGATGCAATATCCATGATTCTCAATGGTTTGCGTTTTTTAATCAGAATATCCGCATATTTCTGAACCAAATGTTCAATGTTTTGTTTACGAACACGGATCCCACGCCAACCAATCGCATTTAAATACTGGCGGTCAATGATTTTGCCAATAGGATTGCTACTTTCAGATTGGTTACGATAGACAAAATCTAAAGTACTTCCAGAGTCATAGCCTGTGTCTTCACCAATTTTTAAGCCTTTAGATAAATGGCTACCAATTTTTAGATTCTTTTTGGTGATTTCCCAAAATGCATTCTTCATTGATTTAGCGGGTAATGGCGAACTGAGATCTTCTGCTATAGCGCAACTTGGACCAATTTTGTCCGCATTTAAAACGTCTGGAGCTTGATATTCAACCGCAAAACATTGCTGGATAAATCGGCGTATTTTCTCTGTTGCTATATAGCGATCTTTTTCACCTAAAGTATCGTGAAAGAAGCCATCTAAAATGTGTAATTCTTTTTTAGGATGCGGAAGCTTTTGGTAAAACTCACGTTGCGGTTTTTGAAAAACCACAAAATCTGAACCTGAGCATAACACTTGAGTCGGTACAAAGATGTTTTGTGAATCTGCAACAATTCGCTTAGAGGCATCATAGAGCCCAAGCAACATTCTCACCGAAATGGCTTTAGCAATTTTAGGATCGGTATCATAGCTTTGGGCACGTTCTTCATCATGGGTCAGCATTTTGGCTTTAACATAACTTTGGATGAAAAAATTACCGCGAATTTTTTCCATGACTCTTAAACTAGGTTCGGCAAATGGCACATAAAGCTTAATATCAAAAGCAGGGGAAGCGAGGCACAAGGCGCGAATTTTAGGCGCATAATCATGTACCCATGTTGCGGCTAATACAGCACCCACACTTTGTGCAACCACAGCAATATTCTTGACGTCGATACCATAGTTTTCTTCAATATGTTGGACAAAATATTGAATATCTTTTACACATGCTGAGAAGCTAGGTGCATCACCACGTTCACCAGGGGAATCGCCGTGACCGCGGGCATCCCATGCAAAGAAATCAAAATCACTTAAATTGAGTTCCTTGACCAAATGCGCCATACGTCCTGAATGTTCATGTCCACGATGAAACAGAAGAATGGCTTTTTTTGTTTCGCTTGGTGAGTTGGTTGCCCAATGTTGATAAAACAATTCTGTTCCATCATGACTCTTAAAGGTGTGATGACTGTTGTTATACATACGAATTTACCCTAAATATGAAACTGTTTTATAAAGCTGTTTTTAAGCTATTTTTAATTCGGTTATAGATGGTTAAACTAAGCAGCAGACCAATTAAAATGAGTATGCCATTACAGATTAAGCCGAGAAGTTGTAAATTTGTAGTGAATAATGGCACGGTGACAATCACGACTGTGATTAAACTAAACCAAAATGCACGGTCACTTTTCCCCATTGGGCCATCATAACGACGTTCTTGCCCAATCAGTGGCGCCATTACACCAGTGTATTCACTTAGAATTGCAAGGAAAGCAATCAATAACAGTAATTTTGCACTGATAAAGCCAAAAGCAATCAAGCATAGATAGAGTGCTGTGTCCGAAATAACATCACACAATTCATTGTAAAATGCACCTAAGTTGGATTGTTGTTTAAATTCACGAGCAAGCATTCCATCGATGGCGTTGAAAGCCATTCGTAGCAACATCCACAAGGGAAAGAGCAATAACCACCCATTTACAGCATGATTCAGATAATACTGGTATAGAAAAAAGCTTAAACCGAGCGATATAAACATCGCTAACAAAGTGACTTGATTTGCCGTGATTCCGATATTAAAAAGCTTTTGAACAAAAGGGCGCAGTAAGTTTTGAAATGCTGGTTTTAATTGATAGATTGATGGCATTGTTCTAGTAATATAAGGTATATGACAGGATTTTAATCAAGTTATCCATGATTTTACAAGTATTAATTTTCACCATTTAAATTTGTATTGTTATTTTAAAATTTATATAAATAGTCCTATAATTCAAAAGTCTTCTTAATTTTGATCTTGTTTATTCTATGACACCTGCTTGCAAAGTTTTAAAATCAAATAAAATTGAATTTTCAATTCATGAATATGAACATGATGTAAATGCAAAAAGTTTTGGCTTAGAGGCTGCTGAAAAATTAGGCTTAAATGTTGAAGAAGTGTTTAAAACGTTGATGGTGACAGATGATAAAAATTATTTTGTTGCCATTCTTCCAGTGAACCATCAATTAAATTTAAAGAAAGTGGCGAGTGCTTTTGCTTGTAAAAAATTACATATGGCTGATCCTAAAGATGCAGAGCGTTTAACTGGATATTTAGTCGGTGGAATCAGTCCTGTAGGTCAAAAAAAGCGTTTAAAAACGGTTATTTGTGAAAGTGCACAGCAGTTAAGTAAAATGTATGTCAGTGGTGGAAAAAGGGGCTTAGATATTGGGGTTAATCCACTAGATTTAGCTAAGGTTTTGGGTGCGAATTTTGCTGATATTGTTGATGTATAATCCATCCTTTTATTGATGAATTTTAATTAAAAATAATAACGTTACTCACTATGTTACTCACAAAAAGATTTGCTCAAAAATAAAGCCACTTAAGTGGCTTTATTTTTTGAATCTATATCTAATATTACAGACTGGACATATGAACTGAACCAATAACTCTTCCGACCATCCTTAAATGGCTTCGTGTAGCGTCCTTCTCTAATTCTGGCGTCTAGAGTTTCGGGTTCTATATTCAGCAAGTGAGCAAATTCGGCGCGGCCAATTCTACGTTCTTCTTTTTGGTTAACAAGTTTCTCAACAAGACTCGTTAAATGTTTGAGAGATTCAGAATCAATATTTAATACACCCATTACTAGTTGTCCTTTATTGTAATTAAGCCCTTAAGCCTGATTTAGCCAATTGTTCAATTTCTGCTTTAACTGCATTTAATTGGTTTGTTTCAATTTGAGTAAGTGCATCAATTCCCAAATGTTCGCAAATCGATTTAACATCAAAGCCTCGTTCATCAATAAAGTTTTGAAGAGCATCACGTTGTTCATCATTTATGCCCTTAAACTCTGGTGGGTTGAACCAGCGCTTCTTCTCCTTATCAAACGAGCATTTTAAGGCGTCAGCTCTAAGCAGCATTGTCTGACGCATGTTTTGGTAATACATGTGCTCTTTATCAAGCGATTCAGTCAATTGATTTAGATCGCCAGCATGTTCAGCCTCAGCACAACTTTGCTTCCAGTTTTCAAAATCTTGTTGAGCCTTAATCGTTACTATTTGCGCAGGTGTTAAAGTATTAATATGGCTTTTAGCTTGACTAATTATGTCAGCCAAAAAAGTTGGATTGGTTTTAAGATCTGGTACCCAGACTTCTCCGGTTTCACCTCCAAGTGCTCCAGCATTTTTGGCATGATGTGTATCAGATGGACTAAAACTTATAACTCTTGCAGATTTACCTTCTTGCGTTCTAACCGTTGTTAAATACCCCATAACGTCAGCTATACGGTAAAGTTCGTTTCGATTCTTACCACCTAGATCTGGTCGATTAATTCTCTGATCGCCATTTTCACTCTCTACAGCATGGGCAATAAAAACTACATCCTTACCCATAGCTATAAGCATATGGATATAGCTTTTAAACATATTGTTCGCAGATCCTTGTGCCTTTAATTTCAAGGTTCCATCTTTTTGTCTATTTTCAGGAATATTTAACAAATGGGATTTAATGCATTCAAGCATTGCTCCAACTGTATCGATCACGACAGTATTAAAGGGTGAAAGGTCTTGAACAGTTAGATTGGTAATATCAGTCCATTTTTCCACTGGTACAACAGCACCGCGACGTAATTCACCTGTACGATGAGAACCTTTATCAAAGTCAAAAGAAATAGCTTTATCAGCTGTAAAGCCCATAGATGTTTTACCTAAACCCGGATCAGCATAGATATAGGTAATAATTGCGCTAACACTCAATGGTTGATCAGCAGTAATAATATTTAAAGCCATTGGTTAACTCCTTAATTATATTTCGTATTGTTATAAGCAATGCGTTGATTCGATGAGTAGGGCGTGCGCTTAAAGCAAGGTTGGTTGAATAATTCAGCTTTAGCTTTACGCTTTTGGAATTTGCGCTCACGTTCAAAATTTATAAGAATCCAAGGCTTCTCTAAATGTTCTGCGAAATCGATAAGGTACAAATAGCCTGATTTACTAACCCGGTAAATTTCACCATTTTTCTGAATGTATTCAGACGAATAAATACGCATGCGGAATTCACCGTTTTCATCGCTGATGAATTCTGATTTTTTTGGAGTTGATGTATTCATTAGACAGCCTCCACCATACGGTTACGCTCGATATAACCGATAATTATCTGATTGATATTTCGGTGATCGTTGTAATCTGTGAAGTCGTTATATTCCTTGCCGTTAATGTCTTTGATCTCATCAATTGCTAAGTTCGTGATATCAACTGCAGTAAATTCAGAACCAGGTACGCCGTAATTATCAAGATGAGATTCAAAATCAAAGCTAACTTTAAGTAAGAAGCTATCAAGTTTAACAACGGCCATGCCAGATGAATTAGAAGTGACTTTTAAAGCTTGAATGCTATATGAAGAAGGGGCGGTGTTAGGAACTACTACTGCAGGTTTGTATTCAGTGGCTTTTTGATCATATGTAAGACCGATAGCGCCTACTGTGAATAAACCACTGATTGCTGCAACTTTGATAAAGCTGAATGGCTGTACACGATGTGTAACAGCAGGGTTGATAGAATTTGGATTTGTGTTCATACTTATATCACTCGCTTGAGTAAAAGCACATTTGATTAGAGGTCCGATGTGCTTTTTTGTTATTTGATGAAATTAAGTTTAGTAAACTAAACAAAATTGGTCAATAGTTTTGTTTATAAAAATAAACTTTTATTATTTATGTTTATACTTCTGTACTTTATAGACAAAATAATACCCACACAGGGTGGGTTTTATTTTTTTAGAATTTTGTATTAGCAATCAATATTGTATCTAGCTTTATATGAATCTATTGTTTTTTGAAAATCCGTACTTGTATTGAGATCTTTTGGATCAGCCAGCTTTAAATAAATTGGAAGGTATTCTTGTTCGTAGGTAACAGGGAAATCCTCGCAAATAACTTTTTTGCGTTCTTCTAATGGGGTAGAGGGACCTGCTAGCGTTGCAAGATATATAGTCATTTTTAAATCAACTTCTTGAAATTTTTCACTAAGGTGTTCGCGTTCAGGCGATATTTGTTCTGAATTATCGCAACCAAATATAGAAAGAGTTAACAAACATATAAATGATACAGTTTCCATAATGTAGGTTCTTCTTAGGTTTTTGAGCAAAAGAAATCTCATGCTGAGTGGGAGGTGAAGTTTACTAAAGTGGTTAAATCTTATTTTTTGATCATGCGTTTATTTTCATACATTTTTTCATCAGCTTCTTGAACCGCTTCTAATAAACTAAAAGAAGGATTTCGAATTGCGAAGCCAACAGCGATGCTGATATTAGCATTTGCAAAAATTTCTTGAATTCTATCAATTAAAAGTTCTGCTCCCTCTTTTGTATTTTCAATGCTGAGGATTGCAAATTCATCACCACCTATTCGAGCCACAATATCATTATTACGGACGCAAATTTTTAATAGATTTGCTGTCTTTTTTATTAATTCATCACCAATAAAATGTCCAAATTGATCATTTACAATTTTTAAATTATTTAGATCAATCATAAAAATAGCAGCAGGATGACCGTAACTTTTACATCGGGCTTCTTCTTGTGCGAGAAGTTGATCCCATCCTCTACGATTAAATAATCCCGTTAAAGAATCACTTAAAGCTACGGCTTCAAAAAACTCTTTTTGACGTTTCTGTTCATTTTCCCGTAATTCAACTTGCAAAATATAGCTTAGAATTTTACCAAAAAGATTAATTAATTCTTCTTCCTGTAGTAGTGATTCGGATTGAGGATTGGGATCAATAGCACAAAGAGTACCAAATAAAGTTCCATCTTCTTTTATAAGTGGTTGACCTATATAAGCTTTAATATCAATTTTTTTAGCTATTGGTGCATTTAAGTATAAGGGGATTTTTTCTGAATGAGGAGCTATTTTAGGAGCTTTTCCTAAAACCATATGAGAGCAAAATGAATCCGCCCATGAGAAAACTTGTCCTGGTATAACATTATAGCCTTTATCTTCACATTGAAGGACGATCCAATTATCTCCTTCTGTACGAGTGATCATCCATAAATTGAATCCAAATTTTTGAGATAAAAATTTTAAAACAGTTTGTCCAGCCTCTTCAAAGTTTTTAAATATTATATCTTTCATATTGTGGGCCTATTTCATTGTTTAAATTAAAAATTATTATAGTACTTAATCGTTTGAATATTTTTCCAAAAACTCATCTATCCATCCTTGTGCTAATTCAAGATTGGTTATATCGGTTAATTTTAAATTAGTTTCTTCAGCCTCGTTAAACCCTTGAATAATGGCTTCAAAGATATTTGCTTCACTAATGATCTCATTTGCAATTTCAGAAGAATCGTAGCTTTGTTTGGCTTTTTTAAAAGAAGCTATTTGTTTATCAATTCCAGTACCAACTTTAGCTAAAGCTAATTTAAATTCTTGACGATTTATTGTTAGCGCAGTTTTAGACTTATTAAGTGTTGCTATCATAATACTTTCTCTCTTAAAGATTTTAGTTGTATTTATGGTTTTACCAGAGCTAGCTCTAGACGCCCAACAAAGTTGATCTCATTCAACTGTTCATTTGTAATAAACTCATCGGGATATCTATTTTTATCAGGATTATCACTTGTCAGCCTAACTGTTTTTGAACCTGCATAACTTACAAAAATTCGTTTCATGCGTAATTCATGATTATGAGTGAAAACGTAAACACTTCCATTTTTTAATGCATCATGATCTTTATCAGAAATATCAACAAATAAAGGGCTATCAGGTGCAATGGTTGGATACATACTATATTCAGCTGAATAAATAATACGCAAATTAACAGGGTTGGTCTGAATACCCATTAGTTTTAATATCTGCGGATCTATTTCAAGGTACTCACTAGCATCCTCTAAAAAGTTTTGAATTCCTGTGCCGCATGAAGCTTTAACATCTTTGTATATTGGAATACGTACGTTCGTTAGGCGACCTTTTGTATTTGCACTTATAAATTCAACTGGTGCGAAATGAATACTTTCTGAGTCTCTAATCTCAGTGGAAGTGCCATTTAACAACCACTCAGATGTAGTCCCTAAAACTTGAGCTAACTGAACTAATCGGTTTCCGGTTGGATTATTTACACCACTAATCCAATTGGTAACAGTTCCCTTGCTTGCTCCAGTCGCAGCAACTAAATCTTTATGCTGTAGACCAAGTTGGCGCATTCGTAACGAAATTCTATCAGACGTGGTTTGCATAATTGATAAACCTAATATTTGTTTAAAATACTAAACAATAAAATTGACATGTTCCTAAACTTATAGTTCAATTAAGTGAACAAATTGTTCTGGAAACTAAACATGACTGTTGATGATCTTAAAAATCACTTTCAGGCTAAAAACGATGCTGAACTTGCTCGAATCCTTAATAAAGATAGATCCGTAATAAGTTATTGGCGAAAAAAAATCCCTCTTAAAACTCAAGCTGTATTTGAAATTCAAACCAATGGAGAGTTGATTGCTGATCGCAAAGGATTAAATAGCATTAGCTCTTAATAAGCCTAATTTCTTACTAAAGTACGAAAAGGTAAACGTGAATAAATACAAAGGATTCACATATGGAAATTAATTTAAGCCGAGAAGCCCAAAACGCAATTTGGCAGATGATAAGTAATACACCGGGATTTACGCCTAAAGATATTGCGCAGGTACTTGGAGATTCACATAACACAATTTGCAATTACGCAAATATCAATATGCCGAACCATTTACCCAGTATTAAAAAGTTAGAAGCAATTCTCTATTACACCCAGAACCCAGCGCTTTTAAAAATTTGGGCGCATGAACTTGGCTTTGCATTAGTTCCTGTGACATGTGACCGCAGTAAACACCACGAATTGTCGATTTTTGAGGCAATGATGCAGCACAACATTAAGTCAGGAAAGACTAACAAAGCTGTCTATGAAGCGTATGAGGATGGTGTAGTAACACCACAAGAATATGAAGAGATCCATCAATTGACATTGCATCTAATTGAATTGGCGACAGCTGTAGATCAAGCAGCATTAAAACAAATGAAAAGATATACATCAGGCCCTGAAAAAGAAAAAGCCTGAGGCTCATATCCCAGGCTTTCCTATATT